>CAMCYV010000043.1 GCA_945885645.1 Bifidobacterium breve
AAATATTGCCAGTCTGGGAATCACACCGATTCTCGCAGCACAACTTGATGACCCAAGAGCTTTACGCGGGTGTGATGCATGGTTGCACAACTGGCAACTCCGAGCCCTGGATCTCCCCAAAACACATCCATTACGCAGCTATGAATTGAGCCAGGCCCAGGCCACCCTTGATATCTTCCGCGAACACTTTTCCCGCGGTGCCTCTCCACGTATACGGTCGCTTATCGATGATCGGGTGGTTGAGTTCTTGGGTGGTCCAGCCGCCCACCCTTTCACGCCGGGACTAAATCCAATTCTTGCTGAGGTCGCTCTAAGTGTTGGGCTCGATGACGCCGTCCGTCGTTACGGCAACTCACCGACGGGAATCTGGGTACCTGAATGTGCATACCGTCCGGGGCAAGAAGCAGTTTACGAAAAACTGGGAGTCACCCACTTCATGGTGGACGAACCCGCGGTGACCAGTGTGGGCGGGTTGGCATCGACCCCATATTGGCTACCTGATTCGCAGGTCAAGGTTGCTGCCCGCGATGCACGGGTGAGCGACCTGGTCTGGTCACATGAACGAGGTTATGCCGGGTCACCCGTCTACCGAGATTTTCACTCGGTCGACGCAATCTCTGGACTGCGGCTCAGTGCCGTTGGGGATAAAGCAAATGATCAAAAACCTCCGTACGATCCACAATCAGCCGGAGTCCAGGTCGAAGTTGACGCGCGGAATTTCATTCAAGAACTCTTATTTGAATTTGATCAGAAGCGTGATCCCAGTGAGGGGTTACGCACACTCGTTGTCGGAATTGATACTGAACTCCTTGGGCATTGGTGGCATGAAGGCATTTCCTGGTTTGAGCGAGTCGTTGAATTGCTGCCTGAATCGGGAATCCTCACATCAACACTGGATGAAGTAACGTCAAACGCAAAAACATCAATTCAACTTCCTGAGTCATCATGGGGAAGCGGGAAGAATTGGTCTGTGTGGAACGGTGAACGCGTGCGCGACATCGTGGTCGCCCATGATCAAAGCCAAAGCTATGTCATTGACTTAATGGACCGGAATGAATGTACGTCTGAACATCTGAACCAATTAATGTTGCAATTATCAAGTGACTGGGCATTTATGGTTACTCGCCAGAGCGCTGAACAATACGCCAAAGACCGGGTAATCAACCACGCGACTCAACTTCGTTCAGGAGTCGACTCGGATAACCCCTTTCCCCTCATTTCATTTAGTGCGGCGCGCGTGCGCAATCGCACTGAATCCGCATGACGCTCCACTTCCAGCTGTCGCTCATCAACGTCGAGTCTAGATTTAATGACTTTGGCCGGAACCCCAACTGCAACCGCCATCGGGGAAATAGCCCCGCGAACAACCGAATGAGCGCCAATAACGCTGCCAGCACCGATACTGGAGCCCCGTAAAACACTCACCTTGGTGCCTATCCATACATTGTCGCCAACACGAACGGGAGTCTTGTGAATACCTTGCGCCCTGATTGAGGTTCTAATGTCGGCGAATCGATGATCAAAATCGCACATATATATAGAGTCAGAGATTATGCACTCAGATCCAATTGAAATGTCAAGATACGCATTTATCGTGTTGTCGCGACCCATTACTGTCTTTGACCCGATCCGGATGCTCCCTTCATGTGCACGAATATGACACTGATCCCCAATGTGCACCCAAGGCTCTAAGAGAATTCGACCGTAGCCCTTGCGTACATTAAGTTCGACGCCCTTACCCAAAAAAACGAAACCTGTGCATTGAATATCTTTTGGACCAAAATGATGTAATTTCAAAAAACGCAAATAGCGCACAATGTAATACCAGTTCCAAGCCCGATGACGGATTATCCATCTCAGGTTGGAAAAACGCCATGGGTTAAATCGCTTCACGAGCCAACCTTTTCATAAACCGAATCCGTTAGTTTCACCGCTCGTTGCCAGGTGAATTCGCTTGCAACGCGGACCCGTAGCCGATCTGCTCTTTTAGCGGCTTCGGCTTGATTACCCAAGATCGATTCGATTTCACGAGCTATTGACCCTCCAGAAACCTCCCGAATCAGGTAGCCATATTCATTGGTGGGAATGATCTCGCACAGACCACCGACTTGGGCAGCAATGATGGGAACTCCAACCTGCCCAAGCTCAAGTGCAACGATTCCAAATGGTTCGTAACTTGAAGGAATAACGGCCGTATTCCACGACCGCACGACAGCGCTCGTATCTCCCTCTTCGATATGCCCAAGAAATGAAACACGATCTTCGAGACCTTTTCTCTCAACTTTTTTCTGCAAATTACTCAACTGACTGCCGCGTCCAACGATTTCTAGTTTCACCCTCTGGTCGCGGATAAACTCCATAGCGTCAATGACGTGGTGGACACCCTTTTCCCATTCAAGTCGACCAATGAAACCTACAACAATTTTCTCAGGATTTATCACATGTGGGCCGCCCGCTGAGAGCGCCGACGAAACCCCATTAGCAATTACCGTGAGTTTTTTTGGCTCAACACCATAGCCACTGCGAATCTCATGGGTCATGTAGTCACTGCATACGATCACTGAATCGGCGGACTCCAATGCTCGACGTTCATGCGCGTAGACGGCTTTTGAGAGGCTTGAAGTGAGCCAACCATTATGTCGACCGAACTCGGTTGCGTGCACGGTCAAGACACTGGGCACTGAAAACTTTTTTGCCGCGACAATGAGTTGACTTGCTGCAATCCAATCGTGCCCATGAACAATTTCAGGTTCTCGCGCCATGAACTTACAGGCAGCCTGGCTCGCCAACGCGAATCCGTGCACCCAGTAGTTGAACTTCTCATGCACCATTTGGGCATCCGGATAATGGTTCTCGACCCGGATAACCTCTACACCATTTTCTTCAACATGTGATCCCGCTTCCCATTCGGCAGCTTGCGTGATCACGGTCACCTCATGGCCAATTCGGGCTTGTGCCTGAGTTAAGGCCACAACGTGAACACCCAGTCCCCCGAACATCACCGGTGGGTATTCCCAAGAAAAGTGCAAGATTCGCATGTGTTTGTCCGGTTAAGGCGCTACTCCGGTTATGCACACGTTGTAAAAATATTCGTCGGGGACAATCTTTGACAGCAAATTGCGATCCAAACTTTCAAGCCTTTTCCACGTCCCAAAAGCAAAATTGGCCCAACCCCAACCGAGCGCCTCGGCCCTGACCGATGCTTCAAATGTGCGCACCGGCCAACCGAACCAAGAAGCCGTCAACTCTTCCGTGACCGTACTGACATCAACGCACCCATTACGTAGCGCGACTCGGGCTAATTGATCAGGGTCAAAAGTGTGAATGTCGACCATTGCTTCCAGCGCCGCTTCACGCGAGGAAGCGCTCAGCTCGCGCTCGGGAAGCGCCCATTTTTCTGCAAGCATGGGCAGTTTTGTCATCCTTGTACTCGTCCACCACGTCAATCGCGATAACGCGCGAGCGATCACATCACCTTTTTGGGTTGGTTCGCCACAGAAAACGAATCGACCACCAGGACGTAGCACCCTGTTTACTTCAGCAAACAATGCATCAAGATCGGGAACGTGATGCAGAACCGCGTGGCCTACTACTAGGTCAACACTTGAATCGGCAAATGGCAGATGTTCGGCATCGGCCACGAGTCCGCTCACATTAAGACCTAAATTCTTACCATTTCGCATAGCAACCGACACCATCCCAGAACTGAGATCCGTAACGATTCCGGTACTGCCGATACCCGACTGCATCAGGTTGAGCAGGAAAAACCCGGTGCCCGAACCCAATTCAATAACTGTTGCCTGGGTTAGGTCATCTCCTTGAATCCCGCGTGGCACGGCGTGATCGAAACAATTTCGAGCGTAGTCAACACACCTCTGGTCATATGAGATCGACCATTTTTGATCGTAGGATTCAGATTCCCAGTCGTGGTAGACGATGTTTGCAAGTTTCGGATCTACCTTTGCCAAGTCAAATTGTTCCTGCGAAATAGCCACTAGCGACCTGAAAAACTAGCTTTGCCTGGACCATCTTTAATAAATGAATTCATACCTGTTTTTTGATCTTCCGTTGCAAAAAGTGCAGCAAATTCGGTGCTCTCGATGGAAAGCCCCGTCTGCAGATCCACACTTATGCCCAGATCAATCGATCGCTTGGCCGCGGCCAATGCCAATTTAGCCCCACCAGAGAATTTGTTAGCCCAAGCCAATGCGCTCTCCAGCACCGCCGCGGGGGGAACTACCTCATTAACCAACCCAATACTCAGCGCTTGCTCAGCCGTGATCATGTGGCCACCAAAAACTAATTCCTTTGCCCGGGATACCCCAATGAGGCGGGCCAGTCGTTGTGTTCCACCAGCACCCGGAATAATTCCCAGCAGGATCTCGGGCTGGCCCAGTTTGGAGTTGTCTCCGGCAACCCGAAAGTCAGCGCACATTGCAAGTTCCAGACCTCCACCCAAAGCAAACCCAGTAATCGCTGCAATGGTCGGTTGAGTAATTTTGGCTACCGTGGCAAAGGCGCCTTGCAACTGATGCGCCGCCAGAGACATCTCGGCATAGGACATGTTCGCCATTTCTTTAACGTCCGCTCCGGCGGCAAAGACTTTTTCTCCACCATAAATCACGACCGCATCAATACCGACACGCCCGGAAACAAACGTGGCCGCCTCGGCAATTTCACGCTGCATCTGCAGATTGAGGGCATTCATCGGTGGCCTACTCAAGTGAATTATTGCCGTGCTTGCCCGCTTCTCCACCTGAATGAATTCCAGGGATAGCAGTTCTTCCGGGGCCATATTTGCATTCTCCTGTGTGCTCATGCAGATGATCCTACTCATGTCACCGATAGAAGTTTCCCCCTGTTATTGGTGGCCACGAGGACACTTTCAGGGTCACATTACTTATTAGAAGAGTGCATTCGCCAATGCGATGCGAGCCTCCGGCACACTGGGATCATCACCTGCGAGCACAAAGTATTGAACTAGCCGGGAACGCGCCAGCTCGCGTTCCGCGCCACTTGAGAGTTGCACGCCCTTAATCGCAGCTGCAAAAGCCTTCACCCAATCACCGTTTGCAGCAGCGAGGTCTGCAACGACAAGCAATTCATCAAATGAATCTCCCAGTGGGGGCTCTACGCCATCAGTGCGCTCAAAGATTCCGGCCATGATCAAGCCACCTTGGGCATCAAGATCGCCAGGGTCGCTATCAAGAATTCCTTGATAAGCCTTTTTTGCTAAGGCCCAGTCTCCTGCGTTCACCGCATCGACAGCTTCATCAAAGCGCGGATCTGCGATTTCTTCAACATCTACTTTGACCCGTTGTTCACCGTCCACCGCATTACTTGGGCTTAACCCTTGCTCTGCCGCAAGTTCTAGCAGTTTGTCAAATATTTGTCTGATCTGCTCCTTGGGGTATGCCCCTTGGAAGAGTGGGATTAACTGACCTTTTATTACAGCGAATACCGAAGGAATTGATTGCACCTGAAGGGCCTGGGAGATGGATGGCTCGGCGTCTGCGTCGACCTTGGCAATCAATAGTCGACCGGCATACTCGATAGCGAGTTCCTCGAGGATCGGTGAAAGTTGCTTACACGGCGCACACCAATTGGCCCACACATCAATGATGATGGGGATTGTTTCCGAGGCTTTGAGAACGAGTGATTCGAATCCGTCGGTGGTTACATCGATGACGGGTGAATCCCCCGATCGAACTGGTGCCTTTTTTGCGCCCAATGAAGAAAGGTCTATCGCTCCGGCGAATGAAGGGGTACTCATGACCTTATTGTGGATTATTGGGTGGCCCATCTTCAACATAGGTGGGCGGATGCTGGATCTTTGCTCACTTTCCTAGATTTTCCAGATGACTTGTCCCGAGTCATATTTAATTCGAAAAGACATAAAGTATCTATGAACTTGTCATAATTCACCCATGTCTTATGTGGTTATTTTCCGCTCTACTCGTAATTTAGACGACGGTCATCTGTATTCCTTGTGGTCGAGAAAGATGGAAGACTTAGTCAAGACGATTCATGGTTATGAACATCATTTTGGTTTTCGCGATTCCACTACCCGTGAAGGTGTGACAGTTTCCTATTTCACTTCATTGGAAGCAATTTCTCGGTGGAAGAGTTTGAGCGAACACCAAAAGGCTCAACATTTAGGCCGTGAATCATTTTACGAGCAATACTCTGTTCAAGTTTGCCAAGTCCTTAGAGACTATGGTTTTAAACCATAAGAGCCCGAACACCTATTTACTGTCCCGCTTTAATCTGTTTGCTGATCAGGTCGCAAGCTTCATCCTCACTCAATTTTCCTGCAGCGCACTGACCCGCTATGTCTAGTTGTAATTCAATTCCTTGAGCTTGAAGGGTCAAGTCGTTCATTGTTCGAGCAAGGAGCGACTCTCGGATCCGTCCAATTCGTTTGCGCTCAAGCAAACCTTGGTCGACTAAATAGTCATGATGTTGTGAAATAGCTTCACTCAACTCAACAAATCCTGATCCATCGGTCGCGATGGTGGGAATCACCGGAGTTTCCCATGAGGAGGTGCCCTGAGCCTCCGCAGCCATGGAGAGCATCCCTTTGAGTTCACGGACTGTTGCATCGGCCCCGGGTCGATCTGATTTATTGACCGTGAAGATATCGGCTATTTCCAAGATTCCCGCTTTCGCAGCCTGGATTCCATCGCCGGCACCGGGAGCCGCAATGACAATTGAAGTATCCGCCATTTTGGCAATTTCAATTTCGGATTGACCAACTCCTACGGTCTCAATGATTATTACGTCAAAGCCGGCAGCGGAAATTACTTTTAGGACGCTGTAAATAGTTCCTGTCAGTCCACCAAGGTGTCCTCTCGATGCCAGAGAACGGATAAAAACCCCAGAGTCCAAGGCATGGTCTTGCATGCGGATTCGATCACCGAGAAGTGCGCCTTTGCTAAATGTTGACGAAGGGTCTATCGCCAGAATCGCAATGCTTTTGCCTTCACCGCGCAGTTGCGTGATCAACGCCGAAGTAGACGTCGACTTACCAACCCCCGGTGGGCCGGTGATACCCACAATATGCGCACTGGGTGAGGGCATCGATGCGAGCAATTCCGTGGAACCTAAGGCCGAGTTCTCAACGAGGGTAATTTGTTGGGCCAGCTCGCGAATCTGCTCGCCCGTCACTTCACCTGATCTCATGTCGCAAGGCTATTCGCATGGCTTTGACTCATGTCAGGGGACACGAATGAGTAAAGCGTCTCCTTGCCCTCCACCACCGCAAAGCCCGGCCGCGCCGATTCCTCCCCCACGACGGCGTAACTCATGAGCAAGGTGAAGAACCACACGAGCACCGGATGCACCCACCGGATGCCCCAAAGCAATCGCGCCACCGTTGACATTAACGTGATCGATGTCTGCGAGTGCACCTTCAGCGCTCAGAATTCGCGAAGAAATTATTGATACCGCGGCAAATGCCTCATTTATTTCGAACAGGTCGATTTCTTTGAGGCTAAGACCTGCTCTATGTGCCGCGGCGAGAATCGCGCGCGCTGGCTGTTCGTGCAAACTAGTGTCCGGCCCCGCAACATTGCCATGCGCTCCAATTTCGGCCAACCAGGTAAGACCAAGTTCAACGGCTTTGCTTTTACTCATGACAACAACGGCGGCAGCACCATCAGAAATTTGTGAGGCATTTCCCGCAGTCACGGTGCCTTCTTTACTAAATGCCGGGCGAAGCCCCGAAAGGCTTTGCGCGGTGGTCTCATCTCGAACCCCTTCATCGATAGAGACAACGATGGGATCTCCCTTACGAGTTGGTATGTGAACGGGGACAATCTCACTAGCGAATAGTTCGCGTGCGGCCGCAGCACGTTGATGCGATCTTGCGGCAACTTCATCTTGCTCTTCACGAGTTAGGTCATAGCGTTGGTTGTATCGCTCAGTTCCTGCACCCATAGCCTCGTTATCAAATGAACAAGTGAGCCCGTCTCGGGACATTGAGTCCACCATCAACCAGTCGCCGAACTTGACACCATCTCTCGACCCCAGGAGCAAGTGTGGTGCTTGAGTCATGGATTCCATACCTCCGGCAACAATGCATTGGGCTTCACCCGCCCGGATCAGTTGATCGGCTAGCGCAATGGCATCAAGACCTGAAAGACACATTTTGTTGATGGTCAGTGCCGGGACATTCATGCTTATCCCACCCAACACCGCGGCCTGCCGAGCCGCGTTTTGCCCGGCACCCCCTTGTAAAACCTGCCCCATGATCACGTAGTCAACTTCAGAGGCGGCCACTCCAGAGCGATCAAGTGCCCCCGCGATTGCGGCGCCACCCAGTTGCGAACTCGACAAGGACTTCAGGGCACCTAACAGCCTTCCTACCGGCGTGCGCGCCCCTTCAATGATGACGCTAGGTTCAAAATCGCCGCTTGTAATCCTGGGTTGCGTCATGCTGACTCCTTGACTTAATCACTCATGGGCTCGTTGGCCCGCTGCACCTAGCAAATGTACATTAGCGGCATGCCTAATGAAACTGGAACTGACTTGAACAACTTGATACTCGGGATTGATCACGTTGGTATCGCCGTCCCTGACCTTGCCACCGGAAAGGCACTCTTCGAGGGCATTCTTGGTCTTCATGAGCATCATGCTGAGGTGAATGAAAGCCAAGGGGTGAGTGAGTCCATGATCGCTTTTCCAGACCAGGGTGCACAAATCCAACTTCTAGCTCCACTGACCCCCGACACCACAATTGGGAAGTTTCTCGCCAATAAAGGCCCCGGCATTCAGCAGCTCGCGCTTCGAGTCAGCGATGTCGAGTTAGTAGCCTCCCATGTTCGTGCCGCGGGGATTCGAATGCTCTATGACACACCTCGGATTGGCACTGCGGGTAGCTTGGTCAATTTCGCCCACCCAGCGGATTGCGGTGGCGTTTTGATTGAGTTTGTTCAATATGCCTGAACTCGACATTCTGAGTTCTCCGTGGGCATCCATCGCGATTGGGGCTTTTGGGGCACTCATGTTGGCAGCACTGTTTCGAAAAGCGCGCAAGTTATTCATTTTTGGAGTACTGGGTCTCATCCTTACGATTGGCGTGTTTTTGGGGAAAACAGGCGCTTAATATGTTTCTTTGATTTAATGCGCTAGTGCAAAAAATCATCGATGCTATTGAATCAGAAGCAGACCGCGAGACGTTTGAAGCTTTAGAGCTTCCCCCCACCTACCGTGCGGCACTTATTCGCTCGGAAGATCAAGAGATGTTTGCCGGCATGGAGACATGGGATAAGGACCCTCGCCGCAGCATCAAGATTGACGACGTTCCCATCCCTGAGCTTGCACCTGGTGAAGCACTCATCGCCGTGATGGCATCGAGTATCAATTTCAATACGGTGTGGACGTCAATTTTCGAACCAGTATCTACATTTGGTTTTTTGAAGCGTTATGCAAAATCACACCCCGATGGTGTCCGTCATGATCTGCC
>CAMCYV010000044.1 GCA_945885645.1 Bifidobacterium breve
GAGGATCATGTCTGCGGTTTCCCACACTGCATCCGCGGTGTCAAGCATGACCGCCCCAGCATTGGTGTAGGCCGTGTCGGGGATTGACGAGCCGATTCCGGCACCAACCTCGATGACGACTTCGTGGCCGTGGGTCACAAGTTCGTGTACGCCGGCCGGTGTGATTGCTACCCGGTACTCGTGGTTCTTGATTTCCTTGGGGATCCCAATGCGCACAGTTGCCTCTTTTTCATAATTTCGACCGCTTACACGAATCTACACCGGTGGAAGCCTCCCAATTGATTTCAGCCCCTCCCGCGCAGTCCAGGGCGCATCAGCCCCACGCAGTACTCGACGCGAATCCGAGCGCCAAGCCCATGCGGCCAAAATGCCAACTACAGCAGTGGGGTTTCCCAACTCGCCACCCAGTACCAATTCCACGGCCCGCTCCAACGGAATCCAGACGCATGGAAGGTCTATCTCTTCGGCCTCCCCCGTGACGACTCGCCCATCAGAGAGTTCAGAGATCTCACGCGCCAGGTAAATTCGGATGGCTTCACTGGATCCGCCGGGTGAGTTGTAGAAATCAACCAATGTGTCCCATCGGTCTGCCCGTACCCCTGCTTCCTCAGCTAGTTCGCGTTGGGCGGCATTGAGCGGGTTCTCGCTCGGAATATCAAGTAACCCTGCGGGCGTCTCGAAAAGGAACATACCTAAGGCTTGCCGGTATTGGCGAATAAGAAGTACTTCATCACGGTCATTGAGAACGAGTATGGCGACAGCACCGGGATGAATCACGATGTCGCGTTTTACTCGCTGTCCAGCAATGTCGATTGTTTCTACATTAACCTTCCACTTTCCACCAACATGAACTGTCTCGGTGTCAAAGAGTGTGGCCGGCTCTAAAGAATCCTTAACTGTTCCGCTCCAAAAAGTGAGCACGTGCTAGACCTAAATGTCCGCCGCAGAGAATTCTTGTTGTAAGGCATGCGCCCGCGCAATCCCCGCTTCAACAAGGCCGATAAACAATGGGTGGGCGCGAGTTGGGCGAGAGCGCAATTCTGGGTGGGCCTGCGTTCCGATGTAATACGGGTGGATGTCGGCCGGCAACTCTACGAATTCAACAAGGCGCCCGTCAGGTGAGGTGCCAGAAAAATTCAAACCAGCATTGCTCAATTGATCTCGGTACTCATTAGCAACTTCAAAACGATGCCGGTGGCGCTCTTCAATGTAGGGAGTCCCATACACCTTGTAGGCAACCGATTCATGAGTGAGTTTCGCGGGGTATAGCCCTAAACGCATAGTGCCGCCCATATCGCGATCACCCGAGACAACATCACGTTGGTCTGCCATCGTCGAAACCACGGGGTGTGGTGTCGATTCATCAAACTCCACCGAGTTGGCATTTTCCAGGCCTGCGATTGTCCGCGCATATTCGATCACCATGCATTGAAGCCCAAGACACAATCCCAGTGTTGGAATCAGATTTTCGCGGGCGTACGTCAATGCGCCGAGTTTTCCTTCAATCCCCCGAACGCCAAATCCACCAGGAACACAAATAGCGTCAAGATCTGAGAGATTTCTAGCCGCACCCTCGGGTATTGCGCAATCATCACTTGAGACCCAACGAATATTCACTCGGCAATTGTTGTGGAAGCCACCAGCGCGCAAGGCTTCCGTAACCGAGAGATACGCATCGGGTAAGTCAATATATTTGCCGACTAGTCCAACCGTTATCTCGAATTTTGGATGATGCACGCGGTCCAGTAATTGATCCCATTGAGCCCAATTCACGTCACGGAACGGCAGGTCAAGTCGCCGCACAACGTAGGCGTCTAATCCTTCAGCATGAAGTACTTTCGGAATATCGTAGATACTGGGTGCATCGACCGCCGCAACAACTGCCTGGGCGTCAACGTCACACATCATCGAGATCTTTTGTTTGATGGAATCAGGCACAGGTCGATCTGCGCGTAAAACGATTGCATCAGGTTGGATACCGATATTGCGAAGAGCTGCCACAGAATGCTGAGTCGGCTTGGTTTTCAATTCACCCGATGGACCGATATAGGGTAAAAGTGAAACGTGCAAGAAGAAAACATTTTCTCGGCCAACTTCATGTCGGATCTGACGGACGGACTCTAAGAACGGCAGGCTTTCAATGTCTCCGACGGTGCCACCCACCTCGGTTATTACCACGTCGACGTTGGGTCCAGCCATCCGCCGAATGCGAGATTTGATTTCATTAGTGATGTGTGGAATAACCTGAACAGTGTCCCCCAAATACTCGCCACGACGCTCTTTGGCAATGACTGTTGAGTAAATCTGTCCGGTAGTGACATTTGCTGAGCCATGTAGGTTCGTGTCCAAAAAGCGTTCGTAATGACCAATATCTAGATCAGTTTCAGCTCCGTCATCGGTCACGAAAACTTCACCATGCTGAAATGGATTCATGGTTCCCGGATCCACATTGAGATAAGGGTCGAGCTTTTGCATGGTCACACGCAAACCACGCGCCGTAAGAAGATTGCCTAGTGAGGATGCGGTGAGGCCCTTACCCAGAGATGAGGCGACGCCCCCGGTGACGAATATGTGCTTGGTCCCAGTTTTCTCCACGGGAGTAAAGCCTATCAGTGTCCACAGCGCCCGGTGCGCGACTCGCGAAAGACAGGATGAAACTACTTTTTCGCACCCAGTTCAAGTAGCTCTGTGGCGTGTGCGCCGCCGTGCTCTGAGTCTAAAAGCCCAGAAAGCATCCGGGTAATCTCTCGCACCCGAGAATCGCCATGCACCAAGGACACGGTTGTCTGGACGGAATTGGCCGCAACCTTTTTTTCCACGACCAAGTGTCGATCGGCGAAGGCGGCCACCTGAGGCAGATGCGTCACCACAATCACCTGAGTATGCAGAGCCAACTGAGCAAGCCGGCGACCCACCTCAACAGCAACGGTCCCGCCAATGCCAGCGTCAACTTCATCAAAAATCATGGTGGGAACCGGATCCTCACCAGCGAGGGCAACTTCAATGGCGAGCATTACGCGGCTCAGTTCACCACCTGAGGCGCACCGAGCCAGCGGGAGAAACTTGGCGCTTTCGTGAGCGGCGAGCATGAAAACAACCCGGTCACAGCCACTTCGAGTCCATAATTGCGGATCTGACTCCACCTCAAGTTCGATCTTAACTTGGGCAAACGGCATTGAGAGTGCCCCTAGTTCGAACTCAATACTGTTCTCAAGGCGCCTCGCTGCTGCAGTGCGAACCAGGCTTAACGCCTGGGCTTCTCGAGTGACACCTACCAGTGCAGCCGAAATCTCACCAACCAATTCTTCCAGTCGTGAATCCCGGGAGAGCATGCTCTTAAGTTCAATTTCCGCTTGCTCACGCCACGCGATAACTTCGGCCAACGAGGCCCCATACTTTTTTTTGATTATTGACAACTGGGAGACTCGAGTTTCCAGGCTCGCTAGTTCATCGGGGTCAGCCCCGAGCCCAGCCAAGTAGATACCTAAGTCGGCATCCACGTCCGACAATTCAGTCAAAGCCGAAACAACCCGATCGAGGTATTCGGTCAATTGTCCATCTAACTCACGCCCGTGCTCCAGAGATTTGGCAATTTCACTTAGTTGCTCCACAACCGAGGTTGAACGACTCTCCCGCCCTGAGCCAATGGCCCCTGAGAGCAAATCACGCGCTGTCTCAATGCAATTATTGAGATCATCGATGTTTCGCATGACCGAAATCTTTTGAGCAGCTTGGTCATCCTCACCCTCAATTAAATTGAGTTCAGAAATCTCACTTATCCCCTGCTGCAAAACAAAAATTCGGGCCTGTTGATCGACCTCACTTGCTCGCAAAGTGGCCTGTTCTTTAAGTAACCTGCGGTATTGACGAAGGGCGATCTGGTAAGTGGTCTTGGCATTGATCACCGCGTCACCACCAGCACGGTCGAGGAGCTCTAATTGTTTAACACCGTCGCGCAATAAGACTTGATCAGACTGTCCGTGTAAGGCAATGAGGTTCTCACTGACTTGTCTCAGAGCACTAGCTGGTACCTGCCTACCTCCGAGGAATATTTTTCCTCGTCCGTTGTGGCTAATTTCGCGCGAAATGAGAAGTGATCGATCACCAGAATTCTCGATCTCCTCACACTCACCACCACTCTCTTCAACTAATGAAACTACTCGTGTTCCGGTACTCTCATTAAGTGTCAGTTCGCAATCTACGCGGGCTCGATCGGCTGACTCAAGCACCAACTCTGCACTTGCGCGATCACCCATGAGTAAGCCGATGCTTTGTAAGATCATGGACTTCCCCGCACCCGTCTCACCGGTCAACACCGTCAATCCGGGGTCTAGTTCAATCGATGCCGCAGTGATGATTCCCAGGTTTGAGATCGTTAACGACTCGATCATGGCTTATGCGCTCTCGCCTGATCTCGCTTCATTTACCGACACCACGCCAACCTTCAACTGGCAATTGAAATTTTGCAACGAGTCGATCCGTAAAAGGCGATGTAACAAGTCGAGCAAAACGGACTGGGTGATCATTGGCGCGGACTTCCAGACTAGAACCAGCCGCTACCGAGATCATGCGCCTGCCGTCGGCCCACATGACAGCGTCAGCTTCTGGTGAGAGTTCAAGTCGAATGACACTTGTTGGCGCGATCACTGATGGTCGCGCGAATAGCGAATGCGCACTAATGGGGAGCAACAAGAGTGCACTGACTTCGGGCCAGACAATAGGGCCGCCGGCAGAAAATGCATACGCTGTCGATCCAGTGGGAGTTGCACAGATAACGCCGTCGCATCCCCACCGACTCAATGGGTGATCGTCAACGTGGGTGAGCACACTGATCATTTTCTCTCGCTCGTGCTTCTCCAGGCTGATTTCATTAAGAGCCCAAGTTTGATCAACAACTTCTGAACCGTTGCGAACTACGACATCAAGTGCCAGGCGCTCTTCAACACTCCATTGTCCTGCAGCAATCGCGCTAATGACGGACTCTAAGTTCTCTTCCTCAGCTTCAGCGAGAAACCCAACGTGGCCTAAATTCACGCCCAGAATCGCAGCACCCGAGTCCCGACCAAGCTCTGCCGCACGCAGCATCGTGCCGTCTCCACCAATAACTAAAATCAAGTCGCTCGGCAACAGCCCAGGCACACCGCTTAATTCACGGGTGCTGAAAGGCGCATTTTCTGATTCGTCGCTTTCTCTACTGGTCGCGATCCCTTGATTGTTGAGTCCAATATCCACGATGTCAGCAATCCGCATTGCATGCTGAGACTGGCTATTTACTACGACATGAACACGAGAAGGAGCCGCTATTGCACGGATCATGCTGGTCCCTCCTCAATAGCGGTGTCGATCATCCGCTCCAATTCTGTCGTATCAGGATTTGACTGACTACCCTGCAGTTGGGACCTGTGGGCGAGCCACAAAAAATACTCCACATTCCCCTTAGGCCCCGGCAGCGGGCTTGCAGCGACACCCGCGACGTTCCACCCATCGGATATACCGGCTTGGGCTACACGATTCACTGCCGATTTACGTACCTCTGGGTCACGAACCACTCCGTGTAATGCGCTAACCGCCTCACGACCTGCTTCAAACTGCGGTTTCACCATCAAGAGCATTTCACCATTTGGATCAATGAGTGAGGTCAGAGCTGGCAGAACGG
Organism: Bifidobacterium breve; assembly: GCA_945885645.1. GTDB lineage: Bacteria > Actinomycetota > Actinomycetes > S36-B12 > S36-B12 > UBA4592. The sequence continues at coordinate 5,657 of CAMCYV010000044.1, forward strand.
TAGTGAGTGAGATAAACGAAAGATCAGCGACTACCACCTGGGGAATAAATGGGAGTTGGTTGGGCTCCAAATACCGTATGTTTTGTCGCTCCATGACGTGTACCCGAGGATCAGTTCGAAGTGACCAGGCTATTTGTCCGTATCCAACGTCGACAGCCAACACTCCAACCGCTCCGGCTTCTAGGGCCACTTGGGTGAAACCACCCGTTGAAGCACCCGCATCAAGGACATAGCGCCCAGCGAGTTCAATCGGGAAAGCCTTGAGCGCCCCGAGCAATTTGTGGGCTCCTCGCGAGACATAAGAGTCGCCCTCCCCCTCAACAATCAAATTTGATTGGGGACTAACACCAGTTGCGGCCTTAAGGGCCACCATTCCATCAATTTTGACCCTGCGCTCATCAATTGCGATTTGTGCGTCACCCCGCGAACGAACGAGACCCCGCGAAACTAATTCGGAATCAAGTCTGCGCATGAGTCGATTTCAATCGTGGATTCCTCTTGGACTAAAACTGGATTAACGATCTAAATTCACCATGACATCACGCAACCGATCGTGAACTTTCGTCAGGATGCCATGGTGTGAATGAATTTCTTCCAAGTCAATCCCTTGAATGAGTTCTAATGCAGAGTCGACGTCACCATTTCCGGTGGCTTCCCACATGGGCAGCACAAGATCAGCATCAACCATTTCATCGAGGACCAAAAAATCTTGACCTTCAGATACTAAATCCGAATCGGGCTCTAATTCCGCTTCAGATTCCATGTTCAGATCAGTTTCAGGATTCATGCTCAACCACAACCTTCTTCTTTTTCTTAACGGGTTCTTGATCCTGGGCACCAGCGTCATCGTGTGACCGGTCAAGCGTTTCACTCTCAACCGTGGTGATCAAGGATTCCAGTTTTTGAACCCGCGCTCTCAATGCCGCAAGTTCATCTTCGCGAACAAACCCGACCCGACCAATTGCCTTGTCCACTTCAGTGCGAATGAGACCGATTAACAGATCCCGATTAGTTTTGCTCTGCGCCATCAATTCATCTGCTGCCTGCGCCACACTCGAAGCCATGTCAGCCGGCTGCTTGGTGCCAAGGGACATACCTTGGGCGATCAGTGACCCCGCCACTTCCATGGCCTTAGCGGCCGTTGCCTCAGTGAGCCCGGTTGCCATCTCTAAATAGTTTCGCACCGTCGAAAGGTTTGGTACCGATTCAAACATGAGTCTCTTCCTTTGCCAATTCAGGTGACCAAGCTTGGCCACTTCTCACCCTGCGCGCACTATTCGCTGCAATCAGGAAACGCCCAGATCAAGGGTGATCCGACCTTGCGTGAATGCTTCCAAGCCGACCAGGTTCACTAGGAACCACTTTAGGCTATCCGCTGCCCGCAGTCTCTCGACGCGCGTGCCTTCCCTAGCCCGAACACACATGTTAATAGGTTCAAAAGTTGCCCTAGCGCCACCACAAACATGATCCTCGCCACTGCTACTGGCCTCCTGATATGTCAGAACAAGCCCATTTACGCTCTCACACAAATAATCCGCGCGCAGGTTAGCCCTCCAAACATCTGTCACCTGAGCGACACCGGAGAGCACTAACATCGTTGGAATTCCCGCTGCAACGCCAGCGGCAATGTCTGTGTCGTAGCGATCCCCCACCAGTAATGGCCTTTCCCCCGGAACAGCTGCCATCGTCCTAGCCAACATGGCTCGATCTGGTTTCCCACCAACACCATCAGGATCGCGCCCCACTGCATTTCGCACCGCATCAACGAGTGATCCATTTCCCGGAGCGATACCTGAGGCGGTCGGGAAAGTACTGTCAAGGTTCGTCGCAATCCAAATTGCTCCCCCTTGGATGAGATACGAAGCTTGGGCCAAGTCCCGCCAGGACACTTCGGGACCAAATCCCTGGACGACAGCCACACATTCACGCGAATCCCGGCTAGGCACGTACCCTGCCACTCTCAGCGCTTCCTCAACACCGCCACCACCAACAACGAAAACTCGCTCACCAACGGGAATGTGTTGTTGCAAGATCTCAACCGCTACTTGTGAGGATGTGACTACTTCTGTTGGCTTTGCAGGTATCCCAAGCTCCACTAAGTGAGCGGCAACCTCATCCGGTGTGCGAGAGGCATTATTTGTTACGTAAGCAACCCCACAGCCACGCTGGGAAATCTCTTTCACTGTTTCAGCAGCACCTTCGACCTCGTTGAGCCCACGGTAAAGAACTCCGTCTAAGTCAAAATAGATGGCATCAAATCGCTCACATAACTTGTTTACCGATGAATCTGGTTGTGGATCCGAATCATTCACAATTCACCCTGTCGTGCAATGGGACCTTCTAGAGGCAGTCCCTGCTCCGTGCGATGCCGCAAAGTTGATTTAACCTGTGACAATGCAGACCCGTATTCCGACCGCTGCGGGTTCATCACAAACGCCATTGCTAAGTGGTCGCGCGCGAGGATAAATCGCTGTAAACGCCACAGGGACAAGCCCAGCGCAAAGTGGGCGTAGTCATTATCTGGGGAGACTTCGACTAGATCACCGAGAATTTTCGCCGCTTGTTCGTATCGTTTGGCGTCAAATAGTGCTCTGCCAAGACCTTCTAAGACACTTGGACTTGAATCGACTTCACGCAAACGCTGAAACAGGATCACAGATGCAGCGCTGTCGCCACTTTCGAGGAGATCACATGCGCGCATGTACCAGTCGTATTCACTCCCCGAAGGAGTGCCATCGGAGGCCGAACCACTGGTCATTACAACTCATGACCCATCCGGGTCACTTTGGTTGACATGTATTCAGCATTATGCGAATTCTCTTTAACTACCAATGGAACCCGGTCGGTAATTACCAGCCCATACCCCTCTAGCCCGGCCCGCTTTGTAGGGTTGTTCGTCAAAAGACGCATGCTTTTAATTCCAAGATCAGCCAGGATTTGCGCACCCGTCCCATAGTCTCGTGCATCAGCTGGTAATCCAAGTGAGAGGTTTGCATCGACGGTATCAAGTCCCCGCTCTTGCAACTCATAAGCACGCAACTTGTCCAACAGGCCAATCCCGCGTCCTTCGTGACCCTTTACGTAAAGAACAACGCCCTGCCCTTCTTGAGCGATTCGCAACATGGCGGTGTGCAGTTGCGGGCCGCAATCGCAGCGAAGTGAACCAAGGACATCTCCTGTTAAACATTCAGAATGCACCCGAACCAAAATGTCTTTCCCCGGTCCGATGTCACCGCATACCAAGGCAACGTGTTCGGTACCGTCAATTTCGCTCCGATATCCGACCGCACGAAACTCTCCATACTCCGTTGGAAGTGACACATCAGCAATTCGCGTCACCTGTGATTCGTACTGACGTCGATATTTAATCAAGTCAGCGATGGAGATGAGGAGCAGGCCATGCTCATCGGCGAACTCCCGACATCGAGTAGCTCGCATCATGGAGCCGTCGTCATTTACAAGTTCACATAAAGCGCCAGCACCGTTCAAGCCAGCAAGAGTGGTCAAGTCGACAGCCGCCTCGGTATGGCCAGGACGGCGAAGAACACCACCTTTAACGGCTCGAAGAGGCATGACGTGACCCGGACGAGTTAACTCATATGGCTCAGTAGCCGAGTCAGCCAGCACACGAATTGTGTGGGAGCGATCCACGGCTGAGATTCCGGTTGATATCACGTCTTTTGCATCCACCGAAACCGCATACGCGGTTCCCTTGCGATCTTCATTCACTGAGGTCATGGG
>CAMCYV010000045.1 GCA_945885645.1 Bifidobacterium breve
ACCCTCTCCCTCGAGTCTGCTGACCGAGTCGTCCCCGATTCTCCAGCTGCCCTTGGCTCAGACCCCGCCGTCCTTGAACTGGATAGCTACCGTAAGCACCGGATCGGTGGCAAATGGGTTGGTGGCCTCGTCGCGGCGAGTGTGACCCTGCTTGCGGTTGGTATCGGTATCAATGTCCTAAGTTCCGACACGGTTGATCAGAATTCGATCGTTGCGGGTGCAGAGGCCGAATCTGCACAGTCACAAGATGCACAGTCACAAGGTGCACTCGCCGCAGCCTCACCCCAGGTCATTCAGGCTGGTTTCGTCCCACCCGCTGTTCAAGTGATGGAAAGCGGTAACGACTACAACTCGACAAATCTCAGGGACAACGTGACCCGCCTTTTGGGTAAAATCGGTATCAAAAAGCCAATGGATATCTTTATGGCCCCCATGAAAGACATGAGCTCCTTAAAGATGACCAAAGCGACCGGTATGACGGGTAGTTTGGAATCCTTACGTAAATGTCTCAATGAAATCACCAAGTCAGAGTCCTCTCAGGCAATTTTTGTGGATCGCGCAACCTTCCAAGGCATGGATGCCGGGGTGATCGTGATACCTATGGCCATGTTTAGGGGCATGGATACCCTCACAACGAATGGTGACCGCATGAAATTCGCCACCGAGTTGGAGTCCTCGGGGGTTGACCTTGGTGCACTTGATGTGTGGGTTGTAGGCCCTAACTGCGGAACCGTGGCATTTGATGTTTACTCACACGTGAGCCACTCACTCAACTAGTTCAACAAGGTCGGCCCGAAGACCTGGACGGTAGACTTGGACTGCACGCCCATTCCTTGGTAGCGCCAACTGAAAGTAGTGATTTTCGTGAGTGAAGTTCGTAACGTAATAATTGTGGGATCCGGTCCTGCTGGCTACACGGCAGCGGTTTATGCGGCTCGAGCTCAACTGAATCCACTTCTTTTTGAAGGCGCAGTGACCGCCGGTGGTGCTCTTATGAATACGACTGAGGTTGAAAACTTCCCTGGTTTTGAAGACGGAATCATGGGACCGCAACTCATGGAGAACATGCGTGCACAGGCAGTCCGATTCGGCGCCGAGATGATTACCGATGACATAACCGAAATCAATGTCGATGGTGATATTAAGTCGGTCACTGACGGAGCTGGAAACGTTCACCAAACCCGCACACTGATTCTGGCTATGGGATCGGGTTACCGCGAATTAGGTTTGCCCAATGAAAAGCGACTCAGTGGTCATGGTGTTTCTTGGTGTGCCACGTGTGACGGCTTCTTCTTCCGGGACAAGGACATTGCTGTTGTCGGCGGTGGTGACTCCGCACTAGAGGAAGCAACATTTCTTACCCGCTTCGCTAAGTCTGTAACACTGATCCACCGTCGCGGTGAACTTCGTGGAAGCAAGATCATGCAAGAGCGTGCACTGTCAAACGAGAAAATTCACGTCGCGTGGAACAGTGAAGTTGCCGCGATTCACGGTGACGAGAAACTCACCGGCCTCACACTTAGGGACACTGAAAACGGCACAGAACGCGAACTCTCCGTCACAGGCCTATTTATCGCAATCGGCCATGACCCTCGCTCAGAACTACTTCCCGGTAAGGTCGAACTTGATCCTGAAGGCTACGTACTTGTTCAACCGGATTCAACCCGAACCTCGGCTTCCGGTGTGTTCGCCTGTGGGGACCTCGTTGACCATATCTACCGCCAGGCAATTACCGCCGCTGGAACCGGATGCGCCGCCGCCCTTGACGCTGAGCGGTATCTCGCCCACCAGTAGTGCTAACTCCAACCCTTTTCGCTAAGTTAGATACCAATCAAAGGAGAATCACATGGGAGCAACCAAGATCGTCACCGATGCAAACTTCGCAGACGAAGTACTTATGAGCGAGAAGCCAATTCTCGTTGACTTTTGGGCCGAGTGGTGCGGACCATGCAAAATGGTTGCACCGATCCTCGAAGAAATTGCTGCGGGCAATGACGGAATCGTGATCGCCAAGATGAATGTTGACGAAAACCCAACAACTCCCGCGTCGTATGGCATAACGTCAATCCCCACCATGCACGTGTATCAGGGCGGGCAGATCGTAAAGACAATCATTGGCGCTAAGCCAAAGGCTGCTTTGCTTGCTGACCTAGCTCCGTACCTGTAGGCAATGCTCCGCCTTGGTTCAACCGGGGCGGCCGTTGCGGAGGTTCGCGCACGGCTCGCGCACCTCGGTCTACTTGATAACACCAGTGAGAATGCTGTTTCCCGAGACGTCTATGACGACGAAGTGGCTATCGCCGTTCGCACATTTCAGCAGGAGCGCGGGATAACCGTTGACGGTCTGGTCGGCCCGGAAACCTTTCGTCGCCTCGATGAAGCCCGCTGGCAATTAGGTGACCGGGTGCTGTCATTCACCCCCGGTCACTTGATGGTTGGTGACGACGTAACAGAACTTCAACGCAGACTCAACCAACTGGGTTTTAATGCCGGGCGCCCCGATGGAATTTTTGGTTCCGGAACAGATCTTGCACTCCGTGAGTTTCAACGGGGTGTGGGTGTTAGTGCTGACGGAGTTTGTGCCCAAGAAACATTACGCGCATTTGAACGACTGTCTCGTTCAATTATCGGTGGGGACTCGGGGGCTTTGCGTGAGCACGCATCACTCGCATCTTTGCGAACGGGAATCGCAGACAAAGTGATCGTGATTGATCCAGGTGAGAGCGTCCACCCGCAGTTGACCTACGCAATTTGCGCTCGAATCGAGGGCCGGTTGGCTGCGCTAGGGACTCAGGTCCTCCTGACAAGGCCGAAAATTCCCGCTGTGCCCAAAACTCAGTCAACGCACGCGGAGTTTGCAAACAAAATGGACGCAGACATTGTGATCTCACTGCATCTTGATCAAGTGGATAGCCCAAAACCCAATGGGATCTCCGTTTACTACTTTGGTTCACCCAATGGTGGAATCCATTCGCCCGGTGGTCGAATTTTGGCGGGGTTGATCAATGAGGAACTCATCAGCCGAACTGACCGTAAGGACTGCCTAATTCATGCAAGAACGTGGGATCTGCTGCGGTTCACCAAGATGCCGACCGTTCGCATTGAACTCGGCTACATGTCTAACGCCGGAGATGCGAAACGATTAACCTCAGAAGCCTTCCACGACGCTGTGGCTGAAGGGGTTGTTGCAGCTCTTACAACTTTTTGCTCTCCCCGATAGGCCAGATCAACCTCACGAGAAAACCCAGTCCAACTCCAATACCAATCAATAACGCTGCGGAGAAGAATTTTTTCACCTCGCACCTCCCATATGAAAGAATACGGGAATGAGTAAATGGAGTGGATACACCCACCGGGTCCGCTACAACGAAGTTGACCCCCAGAGCATTGTGTTCAATTCCCGCTACCTGGAGTTCTTTGATGCCGCTTATATGGAATTCTTCCGAGCATTTGGCTACCCACTGGGTATTATGACCACAGCAGGGCTAGAAACGGTAGTCGTTGAAGTGAATATCCGTTACCACGCGTCTGTACGGATAGATCAGCTTCTTCACATTGATGTGAGTTGTTCACGCTTGGGTAATTCAAGCTTTGACTTGAGTTTTGAGGTGCGAATCAAGGATACAGAAACAGGTTCACTGTCGGAAAATATAGTTACTTCAGCGACCATCAGTTATGTGAATGTGGATCAAGTGACCCGCAAGTCAACACCAATTCCAACTGTATTCCGAAGTTTCCTCGGTTCGGCGAAGTAGAGGTCACACCACGAGTTGTGTGATGGGCGCAAACAACTCATTAATTTGATTCGTACGCAACATAGTCAATGCAACAAGTATTAACACCAATCCCGTAATTCCAATTATCTGCACCGGTATTCGGATTCGTTTTGGTGGGAACACCATGATCACCGCCACAACAGCTCCAACAACTAACCCACCAAAATGCGCCCGCCAGTCGACCCCTGGTGAGAAGAATCCGATTGCCACGTTGATGATAAGTAGAAACAACACTTGCTTAATGTCATAACGTAATCTTCGTCCTGCAACGATTAATGCACCCATCAAACCAAATATCGCTCCTGAAGCCCCAACGGAAACCGTTTGCACATCCGAGAACCAGTACGAGGCAACGGAACCGCCGAGTGCTGAGAGAAGGTATAAAACGATAAATCGTGTGTGCCCGAGGATCCGTTCAAGTGTTGGACCGAGAAAAAACAGCACATACATGTTGAATGCAATGTGTATGAAAGATCCGTGCAAGAAAGCACTCGTAAACAGTCGCCACCATTCGCCCTCTTGAGCAATCGCGACGGGATACATGCCGTAGTCGACCGCTACTTTGTTTACGCCCTGGACATATTGAATCGCGAACAGAAAAACATTGAGACCGATGAGGAAATAGGTGACCCGCGGAGTGCTAACCAATGCACCACCAGCAACCGTCTTAGGAGCTGGTGGTGCATTAGTTGTCATGCAGTCCGGACACCGGTATCCCACAGGTGCAGCAATCATGCATTCGGTGCAGATTGGTTTTTCACACCGTGAACACGAGATGCGGGTCGGTCGATCAGGATGTCGATAACAGGAGGGGGTTACTTCCACTGAATTTAGCTGCGAACAATCTCAATCGATTGAATCACAACGTCAGACTTGGGGCGATCCCCTGAACCGGTCTCGACGGCTGCAATTGCGTCAACAACGTCACGGCCGGCTTGATCGGCCACTTCACCGAAGATTGTGTGCTTGAAATTAAGCCATGTTGTTGCGGCAACGGTGATGAAAAACTGCGAACCATTTGTGTTTGGTCCCGCATTGGCCATCGCGAGCAAGTAAGGCTTGTCAAATGTAAGTTCCGGGTGCGCCTCGTCTTCAAAGCGGTAACCGGGTCCACCGGTTCCGGTGCCTAATGGGTCTCCACCTTGGATCATGAAGCCAGGAATGATCCGGTGAAAGACAACATCCTTGTACAAAGGTGCTGAGGTCTTCGCACTGACGCGTGGGTCGGTCCATTCCTTAGTGCCCTCGGAAAGGCCGGTGAAATTCTCCACTGTTTTCGGCGCATGATCGGGGAAAAGATTGCACGTAATGTCGCCAAGATTTGTATGAATTATCGCTTGTAGTGTCATGGCCTGATCTTTCCACGCGAGCCTCAAGGCTATTCGCTCGGGCGTGCCCTTGCTGCTTCACTAACATCACAAGTAAGGAAACTTGTGGAGCTTAGGAGACTCGAACTCCTGACATCTGCCTTGCAAAGGCAGCGCTCTACCAACTGAGCTAAAGCCCCTCGTATTGCGGGATTTGCACCAAACCAGCGTGATCTGTTTTCGGCGCGAAGAAGATGCTAGCGCAGGTCCTGATTGGCCCCTACTTCAGACCACAGATCATCGTCAGATTCAACTTCGGTGACCTTTCGGTACACCAGGTACCCGACACCCGCAAAGAGGATGAGTAGCAGCAACTTCTTCATGACTCAAAGATACACCGCTGCCCGAATTAGGCATAAACCCTGGTTGCCCGGCCCATGATTCCAGTAAATCGGGTGGTATCCACATGAAAGTTTCGGTGGGCCCAGATGGACTTGAACCATCGACCTCTTCCTTATCAGGGAAGCGCTCTAACCAAGCTGAGCTATGGGCCCGAAATAGCGTGCCGAGACTACCCGACTCCCCCTCTGTGACTTTTCGGGGGCACGGGAAAAACGGGTTTGTTGGGCAGATTGAGAGGTGGTGGTTCTCGTCTACAACCAGGATGGCTGTGAATGTCACTTGCGAGTAAGTGTGCCCACAACTACTTTGTGATTGTTAAAGGGGTCGGCCGCTGGTGATACTGAGTAATACACCCGCCAACTATTGGAACCTGTCGGCACGGCTGAAGGATCAAGGGAGTTTATGTTCGTCGGTGTTAACGCATTTTTATCCACCGACCATGTAAGCCCGTCCTTGGAAGTTGCGGCGTAAAGGCGTTGGGGAGGGGTTCCTGGTCCGGTAGAGACGAGTGCGATCCAGTTTCCGTCCGTGGCTTGAATGACATCAGAGTCGACATATCCACCCGTGAATCGATAGCCCGAATCCAACACGAATTGTGTTCCTGATGCGTCAGTGGATGTGGCGCTGACAATTGCTTCTCCGGATTGAGAGGTAGGTGAATTGGTAAGAAGGCTTTGGGGAATCTTGCACTTCTTTAGCGCCTTCTTGTCTTTAGTTGTCAAAGTCGCCCCGTTGGCAATCACTTCAACTCGTTTTTTGCCAACGACTTTTGCTAAGCATGTGAATTGTGTCTTCGTTGGTCCGTTCGTCGAAGCTACCACTGGTTCTGTCGGTTTGGTTACCCAATACAAGCGAACCCGGCCGTCGGGGAGCACAACTGAATCTGGGACACCCCAGGCTTTCTGTTCTGGAGGTGATGTGAATCCAAGATTTAACGTTTGGCCTAATTGTGGAACGCCGGCCGCGTTATAGGTAACACTCGCGGTCGCAATCGACTTAGCCCCAGCAGTTGGTTGAATGAAATACGCACGCATTGAGCCGTTAGTCAATGTCACCTGGGTGTAGTCCGTTCCGAATCCGAAGGGAAGCGGTGCCCCTGTGCAATTACCCGACGTGGGGCATAGCGACATACTCCAACCGCCTCCACTGGGACCACCGCTATAAAAGACACGGTCAGTGCTCCCCGAGACATTCATTGCGAACGGGCTCACTCCCAGTAGGCCGGTGTCCTTGTCGCCTTGAAGCGTGAATGAGTCTGCGAAAGCAGGTGCCATTGTCACTGCACTTATAGCCAAGGCCGCAATTGCTGCAATTGTCTTTGTGTACATGGGCGTCAGAGTACATCTAAGAGACGAATTTGGGACTTGTGTTTTTGGAAATGTCATTGAATTTTCACTTGTTTTTAACGAGGTCCTGACCCGGCCCTCGCGTGCGCTATTTCGTAAGGAACTGAGTGCGGACAGACCTGGAAACGACTATGTTCGCAAGCGGATCCCAGTGCCCGATAGCCTTGCCGGGTGAAGGGAATAATTCTTGCCGGGGGAACAGGAAGTCGACTGTGGCCGATCACCAAGGGGGTCAGCAAGCAGTTACTTCCGGTTTATGACAAGCCGATGCTGCATTACCCTTTAGCCACCTTGATGGCCGCACGCATCCAAGAAATCTTAGTAATCACAACACCCGAGGACTCTGAATCCTTCTCGCGATTGTTGGGTGACGGCTCGGCATGGGGAATGAATATCAGTTTCGCAACCCAGCCAAAGCCTGAAGGATTAGCCCAAGCATTTTTGATTGGTGAAAAGTTTTTGGACGGTGACTCCGCCGCCTTAATTTTGGGTGACAATCTTTTTTATGGTCCGTCATTGGGACGTAAACTTGCTGACTTGACTTCGGTGGTCGGTGCACACGTGTTCGCCTATGAAGTGGCGAATCCCAGTGAATACGGTGTTGTCGCATTTGATGATGCGGGGGTTGCAACTTCCATTGAAGAAAAACCTGCGAACCCCAAGAGTTCCTATGCTGTTCCGGGTTTGTATTTCTATGACAACACGGTTGTTGAGGTAGCGAAATCCATTAAGCCATCTGCCCGCGGCGAATTGGAAATCACAGCCGTGAATGACCATTACTTGCGGGCAGGTTCGCTTAAGGTCGCAATTTTAGAGCGAGGGACCGCGTGGTTGGACACCGGAACATTCCGTTCACTGCAGGACGCTGGTGAGTTTGTCCGAGTAATGGAGGACCGCACCGGAACCAAGGTTGGTTGCGTGGAAGAAATCGCGTGGCGCAATGGTTGGATTACTTCCGCACAATTATTGGAACTCGCCCAACCGCTGCTGAAAAGTGGTTATGGCGATTACTTAGCTGCGCTCGCCAACAAGTAATTAATAGGAAGTATGAGCGCTTAGGCGTCTTCGGTGAGTACAACCTCAACGCCACCTGTAAGGCCCACGGTGAGGTTGTACAGGATTGTGAACAAGCCTGCTAGTGCTGAGATGAGGACGATTTCAACCGAGGCAACGATGAGTGTCGCACCGATCACTTGCCAAAATCCGAGTGAAGTAATTAGATCAAGTCCACTCGTGCTACCGACAACGTCGGTGATTGTTCCTGAAATTGACTCGATGACGCCCGTGCGGTCGAGAATAAACCACACGACCGTGACCGCTATAACGAGAACAATGCCGATTGCGAGAGAAAGTACGAAGGCCGCTTTGGTCACCGACCAGGGGTCAAACCTGGATACGTAAAGCCGTGCCCGCCGCGGACCCCCACTCACTCGCTTGCCTGACCTTCGACTTCTTCCACTTCCTCAGTGGATACTACTTCTTCGCCTTCGGTAGTTTCTTCTTCATCTTCTGCTCCCTTTGCGACAGCAACAACACTGACGTCTTCGCCCAGGCGCATCATGCGGACGCCCATGGTGTCCCGACCTGAGGCGCGAATTTCGTCGACCCTTGTACGGATAACGACACCATTTGATGCAATAGCAAAAATTTGATCAGTTTCCGCACACACCATGGCGCCAACTAGCTCCCCGCGTTCTTCGGGAAGCTTCATTGCGCGCACACCTTTGATGCCACGTCCTTTTGCGGCCCACTCATCAACCGAGGTTCGCTTGGCAAACCCACCATCGGTGATGGTGACAACGAAAGTTCCGGGGGTGACAACATCCATTGAGAGCAGCGCATCGTCGCCACGGAAGCGCATACCAATCACACCACCGGTTGCCCGGCCCATGGGTCGCAATGTTTCGTCATTGGCTGTGAATCGAGCTGATAGACCCTTTCTGGAGACCAGAAGTAGATCGTCGGTTTCTGACACTAGTCGTGCACCGATCAGTTCATCGCCCTCATGCAGATTGATCGCGATGATTCCACCTTGACGGTTGGTGTCGTATTCACTCAATCGAGTTTTCTTCACCAACCCAGACTTAGTTGACAACACAAGGTAGTCACTCGCGGCGTAGTCGGGAATTGCTAGGACCTGCGCAATCGTTTCATCTGGTTGGAATGCCAGCAGATTAGCGACATGTTGTCCGCGTGCATCACGTCCTGTTTCCGGTAACTGGTAGGCCTTCGCACGATAGACCCGACCAAGGTTGGTGAAAAACAGAATCCAGTGGTGGGTGGTGCTGACAAACATGTGCTCAACGACATCGTCTTGACGCAGATTCGCGCCTTTAACTCCACGACCACCGCGGCGCTGGGATCTGTACAGGTCGCTGAGGGTTCGCTTGGCATAACCACCTGAAGTGATTGTGACAACGACGTCTTCGACTGCAATGAGATCTTCGTCGGTGACGTCACCGTCCCAGGCAACAATTTCGGTTCGACGATCATCACCGAACTTTTCAGAGGTTTCTGTGAGTTCATCGCTGACAATCGTTCGTTGACGTTGGTCTGATGCCAA
>CAMCYV010000046.1 GCA_945885645.1 Bifidobacterium breve
CCTTCGTCTGCACCCACCTCAAAGCCATCGGTTGCCGTTGATGAGTTGGCAAAGAGCCGTTCTCTGATTGCAGCTAAGAATTACTCGCAGGCATTGGTTGAACTCAAGAGGGTTGATCGAGTCATGACCAATAACGCTGATGTGAAGAATTTATTGGGTTTCACTTCTCGCAAGTTAGGTCAATACAGCCAAGCTGGTGGGTATTACGTGAAAGCGTTACAAATTGATCCAACACATTTGGGTGCACTTGAATACCAAGGCGAACTCTTCGTTATTCAAAAGAAAGTGGCGTTAGCAAAGCGAAACTTGGCAATGCTAAAGCGGTTGTGTGGCACGTCCTGTGAAGAATATGAAGACCTTGCGAATGCGATTACTGCCTCAACAAAAAAGGGCTAATCAGTTACCCATACGGCCGGTGAAATCCCAACTGACCAGAGTGAGCGCAGTGATTTTGATCGCGACCTCTTTATCCAATCGGCTGAGCAACCATCTGCTGAAATCGGTTTCGTCCTCGCCTTGGTATTTTTTTATTAGTCGTTTTAACACTTCGCCAGCCAACTCAGGGTGGATGCTTGCAACGCCGGTGCCGCGAACTCCGCTGTAGGGGGCAATATCTCCGGAAACTTCGAACCCGATCTCATTATTGGCGGTGAGCCGCTTTACGAGAATTGAACTTGCTTGGGTGGCGCACCACAAGGCGTCTTCATCAAAGTCAAACCACAGCGATTGAACAATCGGACCACGTGAACCCGATGAGGCCACTCGAATTGGAATTTCGATTTGGCTGAGAAAAGTCGATGTCTTGGCGTAGTCCCAAGGTCCGCTAACGTCGATCTTGTTGTTCACGACGTAAGCCTAGAGTGTCCGCTTGTGAGGACTTACTCAGTGGTGGCTTCTGGAGCGCGGAACAGCAAGTACCAAATGTAGTAAACGGCTAAGGCCGGGCCAAGCAAAATCATGAGGTAGGGAACTAGCCCGCCAATACCGTCACCGATATAGATAACCCCTTGGTAGACCAGACCAATCGCGATTGCAATAAAAGCCACGCTGAGTGCCAGTTTCCCCGCGCTCCGGTTTGCTCGGGCCGAGTTTTTTGAGCCATCTGTCGTGGAGTCACTTTGGGTCATTTTTCATTCCTTTGTCATTGGTGCCCACATATTTATATGGACACCCGCGAACAATATCAGTTATGTAGGTATGGGGTGTATTGGAAATTTTGTGAATTCTTTGGCCGCCTAGTTGATGGCGGTGACAATCACCAGTGCCGCGACGTCAATTACGACCACCGCAATAAGGGCATAAAACATTGCCTTGGGGTGGCGCAATCGCGAACCTAAGACCTCCGCGAGGACGAAGGTGACACTGACCAGAAGTGCTAGCCAAAGGTTTGCTGCAAAACTCACTACCACAAGGATTCCGCTACCCAGTGCCAGAAGTAACCAACACAAAATAACGGATCGGCGAGTGCCTAAATAGATGACGAGCCCACCCACACCTGCAGCAGCGTCAGCCTCTGCATCGGGTATTGCATTAGCCAGGTGAGCGCTCACCCCGATGATTGCGAACACTGCAACGGACCACAGGGTCGGGGGTTCATCGTTTAATCCAAATGAGAGGAAGGCGGGCATTACGCCGAAAGCTAGGGCGTAGGGGAGCCACGACAGTGCCGTGCGTGAAAGCCTGATGTTGTAAAGCCAAGCCATCAGGATTGCAAAAATATGGAATGAGCCGCCCAACCAACCGGCGATGGCCAGGCTAAGAACGATTGCGGCGAGTAATGCGGTGAATGCTGCTATCCACAATGCTCGCGCAGACACTTCTTGAGCGACCGTTGGTTTTGTTATGCGTCCAATGCGAGCATCGAGGTTCGCGTCATGGGCGTCATTACTCCAACCAACGGATAACTGGCCGACCAAGATCGTGATGAATACGGCGAGGAGTGGCAAACCGGTCCAACCCAGACTCCAACCGAATGCACTAATAACGAGTGAGACGGCGATTGTGGGCAGCGGATGGCAGGCTTTTATGAACCCGAGAACTACTCGCATGGAGTGACCGTACGGGATGCCGTGAGCGCGCCCTTTCGCGCAATGCCGTTATTGGTGTGACAAGTGGCATGCTTGTGTTATGACCACGAGCCGAATGGGTGCAATTGCGGTCCATGTCATTGCAGCCATGGGCGTGGTTTTCTGGATTGTCACATTTGTTAGTGCTGCCATGGGTGACATTGACGCCCCACTCGTCTTGGTGGGGCTGTTGGCACTGGTCCTGGGTGGCGCCCATGTACTTATCTCAATAACTACGACCAGGGGGTCAGCGGCGGCTCTTTGGCTGACGGTTTTTGTCTTTATTTCGGACTCGCTACTGGGTATTTTTGTGAATCCGATGGCATTTCTCCTCGCCGGCTTCACGGTCGTCCTCTTTGTCGCCGTTCTGCTCTCGCGCAAAATCCCTTGACGGCAGGTCTAATCTGTCGGATTGAGCATTTGCCACTACTTTATGCACATGCGTAGATTTGTTGAACTCACACGTTTCGTGGTTATCTTGCCGGCTTTTGGATCACTCTTGGGTGCCTTCGTCCTGATGCTGATCGGTACGTGGGAAGTTTTTCATTCGATTTGGGGTATTTTCAACTCTTCATCGCCACTGAAGGACACCGTTGTTGGAATTCTGACAGCGGTGGACACGTTGCTGTTAGCAACTGTGCTCCTGGTGATCGGCTATGGCCTTTATGAACTGTTTGTTGATTCGGAGGTCCAACTTCCACCATGGCTAGAGATCAGAGACCTTGACGACCTGAAGAACAAACTCATTGGTGTAGTTGTAGCAATTATTGCGGTCGTCTTTCTTGGTCAGCTTGTCGACAACAACTCCAGCAACGAAGTTTTCCTTGCCGGGGCTGGCTCAGGCGCTCTCGTGCTCGGCTTAGCCGCATTCACATTTGCAACGAAAAAAACTAAACCCCCGATTGGGTAGGGACAGAGCGCAGCTCTGCCCGTTCGACAATGTGTCTGACCATCGGTGGGAAAACGAGTGCGTGAAATGGTGCAACCGACCACCAGTAGGCGTGTCCCGTAAAGGACTTCGGCCAATAGACTGCCCGCTGGGTGAGTGTGGAGCCGCCGTTTTCCCCTTCGGTTACCACGAATTCCAGCCAAGCTCGTCCCGGCATTTTCATTTCTGCTCGTAGCCGCAGCAGTTCGGGTGCTTGCCTTTCTTCCACCCGCCAAAAGTCGACGGTCTCTCCGACATGCAACTCGTGCGGGTCGCGACGGCCGCGTCGAAGTCCAACGCCACCCACTAAGCGGTCGATAAAGCCGCGTATCTCCCACAGTAGTTTTGCCGAGTACCAGCCATTGTCACCACCGATGCAATCAACGGCGGCCCACAATTCTTGGGGTGTGGCGGTGGAGTTAAGCACTTGAACGTCTTCGTAGAGAGTGCCGCCGGCCCAATCAGGATCGCTGGGTAGCGGTTCGCTGGGAGCACCAGGTGTACTGGCATTTGACCATCGCGTTGTTACTTGGGCATCTTGAATTCGGGTGAGCGCTAAAGCAACCGATTCATCAAATGGAAATAAGCCTTCAGGGGGATCAGGGATAAATTCTTTGATGTCGCTTTCTGAACACACCGCTGGGTATCGCAGTGAGAGAACCAGCGGTCGTGCGATAGCGCGCGGCACCGGAGTGACGAACCCAACCCAATGGCTGGAGAGTTTTGGGGTCAACAAGTTAATGGGAAAAATCAAGCGTTTGGGCAGTCCCGCGACTTTGGCGTAGCGCTGCATCATGTCTTGATAGGCCAATACGTCGGGTCCACCGATGTCAAAAGTCCGGCTCACTTCCGGGGGCAATTCAGCAGATAGAACCAAATAACGCAGGACGTCTCGCACCGCGATCGGTTGGGTTTGTGTTCTGACCCAACGCGGAGTGATCATGGCGGGAAGGCGCTCGGTGAGGTAGCGGAGCATCTCAAATGATGCTGAACCTGACCCAATGATTACCGCCGCGCGCAATTCAATAGTTGGAATACCGGAGTCACGCAGGATCCGACCCACTTCAACGCGGGATCGCATATGGGGGGACATTTCAGCCATCGGTAGGTCGGGTGCGAGTCCCCCTAGATACACAATTCTTTTGATGCCGGCATTCTTCGCGCATTGGGCGAAGTTCTCTGCGATTCGGCTCTCTTCGAATTCGAGCTCTTTACCTTGCTGAAGTGAGTGAAGGAGGTAGTAGGCGACGCTTACGCCCTGCATGGCCGCACTCAGTGACTCTGGATCACCGGCGTCGCCTTCTGCAATTTCAATTTGATCAACCCACGGGAAGTCCCTGAGCCGGTCGGGGTACCGGGCAAGTGCGCGAACTCGCAAACCACGCTGAACGAGTTCTCTGATCAGCCGACCACCGACATAACCGGTTGCACCGGTTACCAAGTAGATCGGTCGGGGATCGTTGACTATGTTCTCGTTGCTCTCGTTGCTCATGCTCGTATTGTTGCGTGTTTTGGCACATTACGCGCTCAGAAAGACTTTAAGCCTTTCAAGAATTATGAGGTTTGCCCCGCAGGAATCGACTCAGCCCGAAGCCGCTGATCAAAACGTGACACGAACCACATGTGGGGAACGGTCAAACCCCAGACGATCGCAAGACCAATCCAGAGAACAGATCCGCTCAATGAATCTAGATCGAGAAAAATGGTGACTCCGGCGAGGATTGCGATAAATCCGAGAAGTGATGGGATACCTATTTTCGTGACAGATGCGAGTGAGCGCAGAGTGATCACACCCGTCGTCGCTTGGGCCAAGCGTGCAGTGTGCCGGGTTGCGTGCCAAAAACCAAAGTAAACAGCAAAGGCAATAAATGGCGAGACAACCAAGCCGAGGACGGCCAATGTGAACAATTCGAAAGCACCACGAAGGGAGCCTCGAGAAATTAGTGCCACGACCGAGATAACAATCAAGGTAAGTACAACACCTCGAATCACTAGCGTCACAGGTGTGGAATAAATCACCGAGAGTGCAGGCTCAAGCCAAACAACAGTGCTCAGTGCTGCGGAAGAAGTGAGTGGAAGCAGAACGGGTGCACTACCTAGTGCTAACGCATAAACAACTCGGAACTCTCCGGTGGCAGGTGTCTCACCCTCGAGTTCGGCGGTTGCTTGCACATCGCCTGTACCAAAATGCCATACGGTCATCGCGATTACGAGCATGAATCCAAACACTGGGAAAGTAATTATTAGTAGTGCAGCGGCTGCTGCAATAGCCACATAGACAATTCCCAAGCGAATCCAGCCCCGCCATGAAAGTGCATTAACCAAAGTCAGGTTGTCAGCTGCACCGTGGGGAATACCCAAAGCCAAAGCGATGAGCGCAAGTACAGCGGGAATCGGGCCGATGTTTGTCGTTGAGGCAGTTACTTGAGTGAGCAAACTTAAAACAATTGCGATCCAGGCAACTCCTGGTCCAAGGTTTTCGACTACCCGCGCAAGATTTCGGTTTTGGGCAAGACGTCCTTGGGTGCGGGTGACCGAAACACTCATGGGTTAATTCTGGCCTGCGGCAGGAACATTCCAGGGCGCGTCACGCTGACTGAGCAGCGTGCACCGGGTGTGCGAGTTATGTGTGCGGGTTCACGCAATTTAACAACGAGGCCACTATCCATGCGCACGCTGATTAGTGAGTCGTGTCCGTGGAACAGCGAGTCGATGATGGTTGCATTGGGGCTTTGATTCTCTTCGATGAAAATCGCTTCTGGTCGCAAAATAAATGTGCCGGAATCTCCGAATTTGAGTTCACCGGAGTTCTTGGTGAGGCTGACCCCAAAATCAGTGCGGACAGTGTTGCCTGATTCAACAACTGCTGGAATGACGTTGATCTCGCCGAGGAGTTGGGCCACCGCTATTGATTCCGGATTGTTATACAGCGCCAGTGGGACACCGTAAGCAATGATGTGGCCACCTTGCATGAGTGCTAGTTGGTCGGCGGTTGCCAGCGCTTCCTCTTGATCATGGGTGACCATGATTGCGGTGGTGGAGGTCAAGGTGAGGATGCTCCGGATGTCCTCGCGCATTTGTGCCCGCAGCGAAGTATCTAATGCGGTAAACGGCTCGTCGAGCAAAATCAATTTGGGTTTGGGCGCTAATGCCCGTGCAAGGGCAACCCTTTGCTGCTGACCGCCGCTGAGCTCTTGGGGTCGGGTGTGGGCAAACTCAGTCATGCCGATGATCTCGAGGAGTTCGTCAACTCGTACTCGTGCATTCGGATCGCGTTTAATTCCAAAACCAATATTTGCACTCACGTCAAGGTGAGGGAAAAGGGAACCTTCTTGCGGGACCAGTCCGATATTTCGTTTTTCGGGCGGGATGCGCGAAGTAGCGCTAGCTACCAGCACACCTTCGAGGGTGATTGATCCCGTCATTGGTGTGAGAAAGCCTGCGATGGTTTTTAGCAGGGTGGACTTACCCGAGCCACTGGGACCCAAAATAGCCAAAAGTCGTTTTTCCGCGAGCTCGAAAGTAATGTCATTGATGATCGCTTCGTCACCGTAGCCGGCGCTCAGGCCTTGGATTGAAATCGCGCTCACGCAGACACCATAGTTTCTTTTTCACTCGTTAGGAAACCACGCGACAGTGCAAATGAGGGAATTGCAGCAAGCACAATGAGCGCTAAGGCGTAAGGGGCAGCTGCGCCAAAAGCCGCGAGCTCGGTGCGACTCCACAGCTCCGTTGCCAAAGTATCAAATCCGGTGGGTCGAAGCATCAGAGTTGCGGGGAGTTCCTTCATTGCGGTCAACATCACGAGAAGCCCGCCCGCGGCGATACCTGGCAGTGAAATGCGACCACTCGTGGATAACCAGGCGCGTAGGGGTGAGTAACCCAATGTTTGAGCCACCTGCCCCAATGCTGGCGCGACTGATTCAAGTGAACTGCGAGATGCGCCGAGTGATTTGGGAAGGAAAAGCACTGCGTAGGCGAAAGCGAGTAACACGAAACTTTGGTAGAGAAAGGACACTGTGTTCAGTGAGAGGTATACGAGGGAGAGTCCAATCACGATTCCCGGTAGTGCCAAACCTGAGTAGGAGATTGACTCGATCGTGCTGGTGCTTTTGCTTCGAAAATTCGCAGCGAGCGTGGCAATGGGAAGTGCTAGCAGGACCGCGATCACAGCTCCCAATGCAGAGATCCATGCCGTGTTCACCACCGCGTTCATCAACTCGGCCCAGTCAAGTGGTCGGCGTGCTCCTTGCGAGAGCCTGATCAGTAACGAAATTATTGGGATGCCAAGACTGATTACCGCGATCGCGATGAACCACAGTGAGCTCAGTGCCGAGTAGGTAGGAGTCAGTGGCTTAGGAACAGTAATTAAGGCGACACCTTTATCGGCTCGGAATCGGAGTGAACGTCCGCGAGCTTTGCGCTCAAGTAAAATCAGGAGTACGGCGAGAATCACCAACATACCGGCAAGAACTGCGGCATTGCTGCGATCAAAGCTTGCCCGGTAGGAGGTGTAGATCACCCGAGTGAATGCGTCAACGCGAAGAAGTGCGACTGCGCCGAAATCGGAGAGGACATAGAGGGCTACGAGTAGTGAACCTGCTGCTGCTGCGGGAATGCTTTGTCGAAATGTTGTTGCAAAAAACGCAGCCGTAGATTTTTCTCCCAGTGACCTGGCGACCTGCTCAAGTCCTATGTCGGCGGACCGAAGTGAAACTAAAAGTGGCAACAGAACGTAGGGGTAGCTAACGGCGGTTAACACCAGTGCCGCAGCCCAAAAGCCGTTCATCCCAGGTATCAATGCAACCCACGCGTACGCAGCAACATAGGAGGGGATTGCAAGCGGCAGTGCCGCCGTTGTAAACCAGAATCGCCGAAGTGGCAGTTGTGTTCGTGTAAGTAAAAGTGCTGTGGGGTAACTAATGAGCAGGGAAGCCGTAACAACAACTACGGCTAAACCAACACTGATACCAACGGTTTCCCATGTTCGCAAGCGAGTAAGAATTGAAACAATTTCGCTAACTCCCGCCCCGCCAATTCGAATCGCTAAGTACACCAGCGGAATCGCAGCGATGCACGCGCAAAGCGCCGCTCCCCAGAAAAGGAGAAGCGGCGCCTTAGCGTTGCTCTTGTTTTGCATAGTTGTACTTAGAGTAGGCCAACGTCTTGCAGCATGACCAAAGTTCCCGGCAGGTCAGCAAGTTGCGAGAGTTTGATATCTGGTCCCGCGAGTGTGTCAAGGGCAGGAAGTTTGGGTGCAGATTCGATTCCTGCAATCAGTGGGTATTCATATGTGTTGGTAACAAACCACTCTTGGGTGCTCGGTGACAGTAGCCATTGAACAAACTCGATCGCTTCCGGGTTCTCGGCGGCTCCCTTTAAGATCCCCGCACCAGCGACATTGACCAATGATCCTGGGTCTTGTGGAGCCATGAAGGAAATCTGAGCCCGCATATTTTCTTCGCCGACCTCAGCTGCTTTTTCATACCAGTAGTAGTGGTTGACCAAACCTAATTGAACTTGTCCACTGTCCACTGCATCGAGAATCAATCCGTTTTTTTCATATGACCGAACATCGTTATTGACCAAATCGGTGAGCCACTCTCGTGTGACTTCGTCACCCTGTGTCATCCGCATTGCCGTCACAAATGATTGAAAGGAAGCGTTGGTCGGTGCAATTGCGACTTGACCGCGCCATTTTTCATCGGTGAGTTCAAACACTGATTGGGGAACCTGATCTGCCGGTACATTCTGAGCGTCATAGGCAATTACTCGTGCGCGCCCCGTAACACCCGTCCACGTGTTATTGACCGCCCGATATTGGTCGGCTACCAGGATGGTGACGCTTTCGGGCAATGTGCTCAGAAGTTTTTCAACGGCACCCAATGCACCTGCATCTTGGGAAAAGTAAACCTGAGCCGGTGATTTGTCCCCCTCCTCGAGCATTTGTGCCGCTAGTTCGGCGCTGTCACCGTAACGGGCCGAAATAGTGATTCCAGTGGCCTGGGTGAACTCGGCGAAAAGTGGGCCCACGAGTTCTTCACTGCGACCGGAGTACACCACCAGATCAGCGGTCTCTGTGGAGTCTGTGGCGTCTGTGTTGGCGCTGGAACTCGCGTTGGAGCCGGAATCGCCCGCGCATGCGGCCAGGACGGGGAGCAGGAGCGCAACCGCAGCGAGGGCGCTTAACTGTGCTCGCGTGCTCTTGCGGGA
>CAMCYV010000047.1 GCA_945885645.1 Bifidobacterium breve
CTCGCGGTTGTTTACTGGTACTTCAGTCGAGATGAAATCGGGACAACAGCCCTCGCGCTCACCGGTGGAATGGCATTTTTGATCTCGTTCTATGCGCTCTACACGTCGAAACGGGTTTATCCACGCCCCGAGGATCGACTCGACGCTGAAATGGATGAAGCAGACCCGGAATACGGTTTTTACAGCCCCCATTCTTGGTGGCCCTTGGCTGTAGCCGTATCCGCCGTGATCGTGGTCCTTGGCTTGATTTTTGCTGTCTGGTTGATAGTGCTGGGTGTGGCCGCATTGATATTGGGCCTGATCGGTTTCCTCTTTGAGTACTACCGTGGAGAGTTTGCTCACTAGATCGATTGGCGTTTCGGAACCATAATTCTGTGAAAGCCGTCATACCCTCGATGTAAACCATCACACAAGCGGAGGGCCATTGTTTTCTCGCGACAACGCTCGAGCGTGTGTAGTACTACCTGTTTGCCTGGGTGCGGGGGTGCTTCTCCTTACCGGCTGCACGCCAACCCTTACCGTTTCTACGCAGACAATCGATCCAAAGCCTGCTGTGAGCATCACGGCAAATCCACAGAGCGGTACCGGGATTGACCCTGACACTCGAGTCGTGATTGAAGCAGATTTAGGCAGGCTCACCCAAGTCTCAGTTCTTGGTCCCGAAGGTGAGGTGCCTGGAATTCTTTCCGATGACGGATCACTTTGGACGGCGGTAGATACGGTACTTGATTACTCGGCGAATTACACGATCTCGGTGCAGGCTGCTGATGCGCGAGGTCGTGTTAACACGATGGACTCGAGTTTTTCCACCTTGGAACCGGAAAAGTTTTTCACAGCAGCGATCTCGCCCAGCGCCGGAGAAACTGTCGGCGTCGGCGAGCCGATCGTGGTGAATTTCAATAAAGTGGTCGAGAACAAAGCCGAGGTGGAAGCGGCGCTTGTCGTTCGCACCAGTCAACCTGTTTTTGGCGCTTGGGCTTGGCGAGACAACCGCACCGTTGAATTCCGCCCGAAGGATCTGTGGCCCGGGGACATGAATGTTGAAGTTGATCTCAATCTCACAGGAGTTCAGGCAAAACCCGGAGTCTTTGGCGAAGCTAATACAACTGACACATTTAGTTTTCGACCTTCGATGGTGAGTGTCGTAGATGCGAATACCCACACCATGAATGTGTACAGGGCCGGACAACTGTTGCGGTCTATTCCGGTAACAACCGGGAAACCTGGTTTTGAGACACGTTCGGGGACAAAAGTCTTGATCACCAAAGAACGTTCTCGAATCATGGATGCAGCAACGGGTGGAACTTCACTGGAGGACCCAGACTACTACCGGGTTAACGCCGAATACGCAATGAGACTGAGCTATTCCGGAGAATTCGTTCACGCAGCACCCTGGAGCACGGGAGCTCAAGGCAGTGCCAACGTCTCCCACGGTTGTATTGGCATGAGTACGGCGAACGGGGAATGGTGGTGGAATCTAAACGAGATCGGCGACGTCGTGATCGTCAAAAACACCCCACTCATTCAAGGCGATGACGGTAATGGTTTAACAGTTTGGAACGCCAAATGGGATGAGTGGCTTGCCAAATCATTGACTGGACCCCGGTTCACCCGACCCACTACAGGCCTTAACTCAAGTGAGCCCATGCCGGTTAATCTCGACAAGGCGTAATGGAATTAGATCATGACAATCGCAGAAATAAGTTGAGCCCCATTGCTTGCGCAATGGGGCTCAACTTATTGAAGGCGACTTACTGTCTTTGGTCAACCTGTTCTTGATTGGTCATTGGCATTCCTGGGTGGTGTAAGACTCCGCCGTGGCCAACAGGATCTTGATCGAGTTCCTCATATTCGTGCAGGGGTGCTTCAAGTCCGGCGCTATGTGCGGCGTGAGCCTGACCCGCCTCAATCTCGGCATCTGTGGGGCGCTCAATGTTGTCCCGCAAGAAGAAACTTGACAGCTTGTGGCGAAGTTGATCAACCCGGTAATTTGGATTGCGAACTCCATCCGCGTCACTCTTGACCGGTGCGGGAAGAACCGGGAGGTCTTCCTTTGCGGAAATGATTGCCAGTTCCTTGTAGTTCAGTGGCTGGTGAACCTCGATGAACTCACCGTGGGGTAGACGCAGAACCCGACCGGATTCGTATCCGTGAACGAGCTTCTCGCGATCCTTGCGCTGCAGGCCTAGGCAAATTCTTTTTGTGACTAGGAAAGCAATCGGTGGGAGGACAATCAAACCGATTCGAAGGCTCCAAGCCAGAACATTGAATGAGAGGTCGAAGGCGGCTGCAATGACATCGTTGCCACCACCGATCCACAGAATTCCGTAGAAGACAATTGCCGCGACGCCGATGCCGGTGCGAACAGGTGCGTTACGGGGGCGCTCGAGCAGATTGTGCTCTCGCTTGTCACCTGTTGCCCATGCTTCAAGGAATGGATACAAAGCCAAACCGGTGAACAGGATTCCGGGAATGATGACCGATGGAATTAAAACATTCCACGAGATAGTGAATCCGGCGATCACACTTTCCCAGTTGGGCATGAGTCGAAGGGCTCCATCAAGCCAGCCGATATACCAGTCAGGTTGGGTTCCCGCTGAGACTTGGTCGGGTGTGTACGGACCAAAGATCCAGATTGGGTTAACGGTGACCAGTCCACCGATTAAAGCGATGATGCCGAAGACGATGAAGAAGAAACCGCCTGCCTTAGCCATGTATACGGGCAGCAGGGGGTAACCCACAACATTGGTATTGGTGCGACCCGGTCCAGGGAACTGAGTGTGCTTCTGGGTCCAGACCATCATGAGATGGACGGTGATCAGCGCAAGGATGATTCCCGGGATGAGCAGAATGTGTGCGGCATACAGTCGGGGAATAATTTCGGTGCCGGGAAACTCGCCACCGAAGACTAGGAATGCGGCCCACGTGCCAATCAACGGGATGGACTGCAAGATTCCACGAATGATCTGAAGACCAGTCCCCGAGAGCAGGTCGTCGGGGAGCGAGTAGCCGGTGAAACCAGCACCCAGTGCCAGAGCGGTGAGCCCAACGCCAACGAGCCAGTTGAATTCACGAGGCTTGCGGAAAGCTCCCGTGAAAAAGACACGGAACATGTGAACAGCAATGGCTGCAACAAAGATGAGTGCACTCCAATGGTGCATTTGGCGAATCAAGAGTCCACCACGAACCTCAAATGAAATGTCCAATGACGAGGCGTAGGCCTCCGACATTTGCACGCCCTTGAGCGGCACGTAAGACCCGTTGTAGACAACCTCGACCATGCTGGGGTTGTAGAACAAGGTCAAAAACGTACCGGTGAGAAGGACCACGATAAAGGAGTACAGGGCAATTTCACCAAGCATGAATGACCAGTGATCGGGGAACACTTTGCCGAGGTTGCGACCAAGGAATTTGTTGCTTCCTAGACGCTCGTCGACGTACTTAGCGGTAACCCCGCCAACTTGCTCAACCGGATGATCCATTGTTGTACTCATGCTTTATCTCGCTCCCAGAAACTAGGTCCGACGGGTACGGCAAAATCTTGTGTTGCTATCAAATATCCTTCCTCATCTACCGAAATTGGCAACTGCGGCATATCTCGGGCTGCTGGGCCGTAAATAACCGTGCCAGAATCGGCGAGATCAAAGGTTGATTGGTGGCATGGGCACAAAAGATGATGTGTGCGCTGTTCGTAGAGAGCAATTGGGCAACCTACGTGGGTGCAAATTTTTGAGTAAGCCAAAATTCCGTTGTAATCCCAGCCTTCACCCTGTTGTGAGCGAATTTGCTCAGGGTCCATGCGCACCAGAATGATTGCGGCTTTACCCCGAGCATTGAGGTTGTGCTCTTCCTCTTGAACTTCAAGTATTCCCTCGGGTAGGGCTGAAACAAGACCACCGATGGGAAGATCTTCGGGGCGAATCGGCATGTATGTTCCATCCGAGACAATCCGCTTGCCCTTTGTCCACATGGTTGTTGACAGTATTTCGGTTGGGTTCTCACCCGGTGGGGTAATCCATAGATCTCGAAGTACCACGATGATAGGGATGGGGAGTAGCACCATCGCTCCAATAAGTGAGCGACGGATCATCTTGTATCGAGCGAAACCAGACTCTTCTTTGCCACGTTCGTAGTTGGCTGCAGCGAGGTTGTCGTCTTCTTTCTCTGAAACCATGTCGTGGCGTTCTTGAACAACTTCAACGTCAGGCATGAGTTTTTTGGCCCATTGGATTGCGCCGGCACCAATAAGGAGCACCGCCATGCCAAAAGTGAATCCGAGGACAACGTTGCTGGCTCCCACGTCCCCGAGCACTGGAATGTAAACCACGGTGTATTTGTCGATTAAGACATATGCGATGACCGAGAGAATCACAAACACCATGGACAGGGTGAACATCCCTGCGACTTGGCGTTCCGCTCGGCGGGCTGCCTTTGGGTCGGTATCTGTTACCCGTAAACGGTGTGGGATTTCAGCAACCGGTGAGTAACCCAGTTTTGCTGGTGCAGATGAATGCCCATCA
Source organism: Bifidobacterium breve (assembly GCA_945885645.1). Classification (GTDB taxonomy): domain Bacteria; phylum Actinomycetota; class Actinomycetes; order S36-B12; family S36-B12; genus UBA4592. The sequence goes on from CAMCYV010000047.1 coordinate 4,521, forward strand.
CGAGCGGCTTCGCCGTTTGCACCAGAGCCGGGAATGATTTCGTTCATCGGGCCTTAATTCCAATCCAGACGGCCGCGCCAATGAATGCGCCGAAAACGGCAACCCACATGAACAGACCTTCAGTGACGGGGCCAATTCGGCCCAGTGAGAGACCGCCGGGGTTGGGGGACTCTTGTAAAGCCATGATGTAGGCGGTCACGGCTTGCTTGTCTTTGATGGGCAACGTTTCGTTGGAGAACACGGGCATGCTTTGCGGCCCAGACACCATCGCTTCATAGATTTCTTGGGGAGTGGCCTGCATCAGATTGGGTGCGTATTTGCCTTGAGTGAGTGCACCACCTTGGCCAGCGGCCTGATGGCACTGGGCGCAGTTGATACGGAATAAGACGCCTCCCTCGGCGATGTCCGCATCGGAGTAGTCCAGATCCTCAGCAGTTGGGATTGCGGGGCCGGGGGCCAGTGAGGCGATGTAGGCCGACATCGCGGCAACTTCTTCAACGTCGTAGATGGGCTCTTTGGCGGTGGCTTGCGCGCCAGGGGCCGCAAGTGGCATCCTGCCGGTGGAAACCTGGAAATGGACAGCGGCTGCGCCGACACCGATTAATGAAGGGCCGCTCATTGCTCCCTGGGCGTCAAGGCCATGGCAGGAACTGCAACCCTCGAGATACAGCTTCTTCCCATCTTCGACTTGGGTTTGCGAACCCAGTGATGCTTGAGCAGGCTCAATATTGGACACAGCCGAAAAGGTGAATCCAACAGCCCCAAGGGCGGCAACGAGCAGTAGGACGGCGACGAAGGGGTTACGCCTTCGTGCGGTAAGGAACTTCACAGCGGCAAAGCCTTTCTCGGTTGGTGAAAAGTGGGGTATCGAGAATTACTTCAAGATGTAAATCATGAAAAAGAGTGCAATCCAGACAACGTCAACGAAATGCCAGTAGTAGGAAACAACGATTGCGCGGGTGGCCTGTTCGTGAGTGAAGCGTTTCGCTACGTAGGTGGTGGCCAAAACTAATAGGAACGCAATGAGGCCGCCGGTTACGTGCATTCCATGGAAACCGGTTGTGATGTAGAAAGCTGAACCGTAGGCATTCGATGAAAGGGTGAGGCCTTCGTGAACCAATTCCGTGTATTCGGTGATCTGACCGCCGACGAAGAAAGCCCCCATCAGGAACGTGATGATGAACCAGCGTCGCAGTTTTTTGACGTCTCCACGCTCAGCGGCGAATACACCCAGTTGACAGGTAACCGAACTCAACACCAGGACCGTGGTGTTGAGACTGGCGAAGGGGATGTTGAGAATTTGGGTTTCATTGGCCCACAGTTCCGGGTTTACCGCTCGCATAGTGAAATACATGGCAAAGAGCGCCGCAAAGAACATGAGTTCGCTGGCGAGCCAGACAATTGTTCCGATGGAGACCATGTTGGGGCGATTCGCCGGCGCATGGTCATATGCCTGGGGGATTACGGTTGCTTGGGCCACGCCCATACTCTCGCAGATCGGGAACTAAATTTCTCTCTGACCCCCTCTTATAAATAAGTGATTTTCGCCTCGTTGGTGAGCCTGTTTTTCATTGGGCGTTTTCTGCTGGATAGAGTACGAATGTGGTAACAGAACCCGGCGCCCGAGACCCCTTACGCGTACTCGTCTACAGCAGTAATCGCAATACCCGCGCTGACGTTATTTCAGCCCTTGGGCCTAGACCTTCCATGGATCTCCCGACCGTTGAATACACCGAGGTGGCGACCGAGCCCGGATTCATATCAGCGGCCGACAAAGGAAAATTTGACCTATTTATTCTTGACGGTGAGGCAACACCCGCTGGAGGAATGGGGCTCGCCCGACAAATTAAAGACGAACTTTATCGATGCCCGCCCGTGCTTGTGTTGATTGCTCGCCCCCAAGATGCGTGGCTGGCAACCTGGTCTCGAGCCGATGCGGTAGTTGGTTTGCCCATCGAGCCGGTGTCCACCGCCCAAGCGGTGAGCCGGCTATTGGCAACCCGCCTGAGCTTGACTTCCTAGGAATTACCCATGGAAAGCAACAGCTGGCCCGTTGTTCTTACCAATATCGCCGGTCCACACCCATTAACCGCTGATCACGTTGATTGGGCCATGCATGAAATACTCAGTGGTCGATCAACCGATGCCCAAATCGCTTCGTTTGTCATGGGGTTAAAAATCAAAGGGGAAACACCCGAGCAGGTGTCAGCCCTGGCAGCCACCATGTTGGAATTCGCCAATCTTGTCCCGATCCCGCCCCAAATGTCCGTTGTGTTGGACATCGTTGGCACGGGCGGAGATGGGTCCCACTCGGTCAATATCAGCACTATGGCCGCGGTTGTGGCGGCGTCATGTGGCGTGACTGTGATTAAGCATGGAAATCGGGCAGTTTCCAGCTCAGCGGGCTCGGCAGATCTCCTTGAAGCACTCGGGCTTGATTTAGACCTCAGTGCCGAACAGGTGGGAATGGTTGCCCAAGAGGCTGGGATTGCCTTCTGTTTTGCGCCCAAACACCACCCAGCAATGCGTTTTGCCGGGCCAGCCCGAACCCAGTTGGGAATTCCCACAGTTTTCAATATTTTGGGTCCACTGACCAACCCGGCACTGGCCAACGCGGCTCTGGTCGGCTGCGCAAACCTGGTTCTTGCCCCCGTCATGGCAAATGTGCTGGCCGCGCGAGGTGTTCGCGCTTTGGTTGTTCGGGGAATGGACGGCCTGGACGAAATCTCCCTTTCAGGACCCACCCAAGTCTGGGATGCGACCAGCGGCGTAGTTGTTGAGACGATCTTGGATCCTGCTGATTTCGGGAATGTGGGTTTTCTCGAAGTACACCTCCGAGGAGGAACCCCAGAACGCAATGCCGACCTGACCCGCAAAGTTTTTGGTGGTTCCGATCCTGGTGCTGATTCGGAAGTTGTTGTTTCCATTCGTCGCGCGGTGGCCCTCAATGCTGCAGCCGCTTTAGCCGCAGCAGCATCGGTAGAAAATCCTGCGAGCAGTTCTGAACCGTTGATCGATCGGATCCACAACTATTTACCTCGGGCTACGGCAGCGCTGGAAAGCGGTAACACGTGGAAAGTTTTTGAAAAATGGGTCACGGTTGTGGCTCAAGTTAAAAACTCTTTAGAAGCAGGTAATTCGTGATACGCCAGGTGCTCGAGGGCCAACAGGGCGCCCAAGTGGTTGGTGCCCGGTAATCGCTGCAAGGCGTTCGCTGACAACCCGGCGTATGTCGGAAAATTGCACGGTTTCTTTTCCGCCGCAGTCAATTGGCATGGAGAGATCAGACGAACTTGCTACTAGCCGCACACCATCACTCTCCAACCACCGAAGGAGGTCAAATGCTTCCTCGGTGACACCGGCGGGTGCAGGTGCAATTCCCGGCTCGATGTATTCAGCACTTGCAATTAATGCTGCGACGTGAGGCCAAGGATCAAAGCCAGCTTCAACGACACCGGCCGCAGCTAACCGACCATAGCGAATAACGTGAATTTCCCAACCACCCTCAGCGGTGCTTTGTGCTGCGACGAGTTCGGGTGTTGAGGAAATCCAGCGCAATCTTTCCGTGCGAAAAACCGCATTGACGTAATGCCCTAGTGCCTCACGCCAAGCTGCTGCCTCCTCGAATCTTTCAGCATTAGCAAGGGTTTCCATGAGTGAGTTGATGTGCGTGACGATTGCTGATGTACTTCCTGACATGGCGATCGATGCATGATTAACGATTTCTATGTACTGCGCACGGTCGTGTTCGCGGATGCAGGGTGCGATGCATTTTCCGAGTTCGGCACGAACGCAGCCAGGGATGTCAGTGCGAGGCTGGGCAGCAATCTTCGCGGTGCAGGTTCGCAGGGAAATGGTCTCGTTGATTACTTCAAGTGCGGAGTTGGCGGCAGCGCGGGATGTGAATGGCCCTATATAGCGCGCACCCTCCGTTGAATCGTCTTTCAATTGTTTCGTAATTATTAATCGGGGAGCCGGTTCTGCGGTCAGTTTGAGCCAAGAGACTGAATCAGCGGCCCGTGAGCGTCGGTTGTATCGAGGTTGTTCGTTCACGATTAATCTCAGTTCGCGAATTTTCGCTTCAAGAATTGTTGAACAAACGATGGGCCGAACGCGTTGGGCAATCCCAATCATTTCGGACATGCGGCGACGGCTCTCCGCTGCGGTGAAGTAGGTGCGCACGCGATTGCGGATGTTCTTTGACGTCCCAATGTAGAGCGGGCGTCCCTGTGGATCTTCGAAAATGTAGACACCCGGTTTCGCCGGTAGTCCTTCGGCCAAACTTTTCTTGTTTCGTTGAACATCACTCACCCGTGAAGTGAATGCGTTTAAATCTTCGAGGGTGTGCACGCCGTAATTCCCGAGGCGCTCAAAAAGTCGGTGCATTACATCAGTTGTCGCGCGGGCATCGTCAAAGGCTCGGTGCGTTGGTGCTATTTCGGTGTTAAAAAATGCACTGAGGGTTGAGAGTTTGCAATTGCGAACTTCATCACGGTGAAGTGCCAACCGAGCAATGCGCGCCGTGTCTATCACCTTGTTATTTGGCCAGGAGATGTCAAATTTTGTGCAAGCCCCTTTAAGGAACCCAATGTCGTAAGGAGCGTTGTGGGCAACAAAGACACACTCACCGGCGAAATCGAGA
>CAMCYV010000048.1 GCA_945885645.1 Bifidobacterium breve
GCAACAAAGCCTAACGAGCGCGCCCAACTTTCTCGATCGGTTAAAGACTGGGCGTGGTCAACAACAGCAAGTGTGGATGCGCAGTTCATTGATCGTTTCGGATTGACACAAGCACTTCGTGAATGCGTCAACATCGCTTATGGAAACGCCCAAATAGCAGGAATGGCTCCATCTGCAATTATTCTTGATGGGTCGTATAATTATTGTGATCCGGACCTTCCGCTTTCCGTGGTAATGCGAAAAAAGGCCGATCAAAGTGCATCAAGCGTCGCTGCGGCAAGCATTATTGCGAAAGTGGAACGCGATGAATTCATGCGCGAGCATTCCATTGAATTTCCTGGTTATGGTTGGGAGCGAAACAGCGGATACGGAACTCGTGAGCATCTGGAAGCGATTGAGCGGTTTGGGCTAACTAAACTTCACCGCACAAGTTTCTGTCACTGACGCGTTATCCACAGCGAGCAATCAGCGCTTCCGCTGGACGTAAAACTTGGTGAGGGTTAGCCCATGAAACCAAAAGACGCCCTTGGCAAATACGGTGAAGAGTTAGCTGCCCGGTACTTGTCGAAAAATGGAATGGTGATTCTGGAGCGAAATTGGCGCTGTGATCTTGGCGAGATCGACGTTATAGCGCGGGACAAAGATGAATTGGTGATCTGTGAAGTTAAAACTCGTCGGTCTGCGATGTTCGGCGACCCAATTGAATGCGTAACGCCGCGGAAAGTGAGGCGGATGCGGGGTCTTGCACTTCGCTGGCTAGATACACGATCTATTACTCCACGCAATATTCGGTTTGACGTTGTTGGCATCCTTGCACCGATAGTGGGACCGCCAACAATTACCCATATTCGGGGTATCTGAAGTGGCGTTGGCCCGCTCCTTGGGTGCTGTCGTTTCTGGCGTCTCCGGTCAACTAGTTCAAGTGGAAGTAGATCATTCGCGGGGACTACCGTCCGTGGGACTTGTAGGTTTACCCGATGCATCGGTTATTGAATCCAAGCATCGAGCGAAGACCGCGATCGTAAATTCTGGACTAGTTTGGCCCAAGGGACGGGTAACCATCAGTCTCTCGCCGGCAGAGTTGCGTAAACATGGGGCAGGGCTGGATTTAGCAATCGCCATGGGCATTTTGGGTGCTACGGGGCAGATTTCCCTTGAACTGATTTGTGACACGGTATTCGTGGCGGAGTTGGGCCTTGACGGCTCATTGCGAAGTGTTCCAGGAGCATTGTCCTGTGTTATTGCCGCGGCTCAAGCAGGAATTCATTCGGTAGTTGTTCCTTTTGGAAATATTGCCCAATGCAGGATAGTTCCTACCGCTCGGGCGGCTGCATGCTCTGATCTCAATCATGTGATTGCATATTTGCGCGGTGAGAGTGAGCCACTGGAATTGGCTCCAACAACAGAGCCAGATTCCACCGAACTTATTGACCTCTCCGACGTTGTGGGGCAAGAAGATGCGCGTTGGGCACTTGAAGTTGCGGCGGTGGGTCGCCATAACTTCTCCATGATTGGCTCACCAGGTGTGGGCAAGACTTTGCTTGCTCAGCGGATCGCTGGAATTTTGCCGCCTTTGACGGAAAAGGAAACTTTGCAAGCAACGGCAATTCACGCAGTTGCCAGCACTCAAGCGTGTGTGAGCCCGATAACTCGTCCACCTTTTGAAGCGCCACACCATTCAGCATCCATGGCGGCGCTCGTGGGCAGTGTGCATGGTCACCGTGTTACGCCCGGAGCATTAACGCGTGCCCACCACGGAGTGCTTTTCCTCGATGAAGCCCCGGAGTTTTCACGCAATGCACTAGAAGCTTTGCGCCAACCGCTCGAGTCCGGACACATCGCACTGAGTCGATCCTCTTGGACCGGTTTACTTCCCGCCAGATTTCAACTGATTTTAGCGTCGAATCCGTGCCCTTGCGGAAATGCGTTAACCGATACTCTGAAGGTGTGCTCGTGTGCATCGCTCGCGCTACGCAAATACACAATGAAAGTATCCGGCCCGCTACGTGATCGCATAGACATAAATGTCCTGATTCCCAGCATCCGCGGGACAAGTGCTGGTGAATCCAGCGCGGTTGTTCGCGAACGTGTCATTTCTGCGCGTCAACTCTCTGCTCAGAGATTCGCTGATTACCCCTGGTCCACTAACTCAGAAGTTCCACCCGCATCACTTCGCCTTGATTTTCATCCCGAGCCGGGGGGAGCCGAGCTGCTCAATTCCTATGTGGGCCATTCAGGTGGTTTGAGGGGGAGTCACAGAGTCCTTCGTGTTGCATGGAGTCTTGCCGATCTTGCAGGTAACCGCCGGCCAACACGAGAGGATGTTGCACTCGCCATTCATCTTCGCAATTCAGAGATGGCGATGGCGTCTTAGTGAAGATAACCTCAGAATCAGATGCATTCTTGGCTCTTGCACATTTATGTGAGCCAGCCGACGAGAATATTAACCGAAAACTCGCATCAGGAGTTTCACCGATTGAAGTATTGGATTTGTTGCTCACCACAGGTTTCCCGAAGCGGGATCACGTTGCCTTCGGACGTAAATTCGAGTCGTTCAATGTGGAAGCAGAGATAGAATTTTCGCAGAAAATTGGGGCCCGGATCTTGACGCGTGACCAAGAGGGTTGGCCGACGCAGCTGCACTCTCTCGGGATCGCACAACCTTGGGCCTTGTGGGCAATCGGATCCATTGACTTTCGCGTGATAGCACTGTCATCCGTGACCATTGTTGGTACGCGAGCATGCACCCCCTATGGGGCTGGTATCGGAAGTCAATGGGCCGCTGACCTTGGTAAGTGGGGAACAAGTGTTTTTTCTGGAGGAGCTATCGGAATTGACTCGCACGCGCATCGAGGGGCACTTTCCGTTGGTGCGCCGACGGTAGCGGTTCTTGCGAGCGGTGTTCATACTCGTTATCCGTCAAGCCATGAAAATCTATTCGCCCAAATCATTGACAACGGTGCAATTGTCAGTGAGTCGCCACCGAGGGAGGCTGCTCAAAAAAGACGATTCCTCGCGCGCAATCGAATATTGGCAGGACTCACCAAAGCAACGTGTGTGATTGAGGCTACTGATCGCAGCGGAACAAGTTCAACAGCGCGGGAAGCGCTCAACATGAATCGAATAGTGGCTGGAGTCCCGGGCTCAATTCATTCCCCAACCTCACTCGGTGTCAATACACTCTTGAAACACAAAGATGTCCACGTTGTCACAACAAGCGCGGACCTTCAAGAACTCGTGAGCGGCTTTAATCCTCGGGAGAGGGGGCCTGAAGTGGAGACGCAAGGTGGTCCACATCTGGACCGGGGCCCAGATTGGCGTCAACTCAGTGAAACCGATTACGAGATCTGGGAGTTACTGCCCAAGCGCGGGGGAATCGGAATTGACATATTGTGTCAGAAAACTGGTCGATCCCGGCTTGACTTACTTGCGCGACTCAGTGAATTGCACCTCACCGGATTGGTCACCAGCACTGATGGTGTTTGGCGAAAACATTCCGAGCCGAACTAAATCCCTATGAGAGCAAAACAGATTTTTTCGCGCTCACCGCGAGGCGTTACCCGCATTGCCATGGTTTATTGATCATCATGGTGTCATGAGTAAGGCTGCAGGCGAGTGTGATGTCGAGGTGGAGGATTTCCTCGGTTACCTCAGTGGGGCACGAGGCCGTAGCGAAAATACAGTGCGTGCTTACCGCAATGACTTGACGCAATTCTTTGACTCGATGCCTGATATTTCTTCGGTCAAGCAGGTGAGTTTGGTCGATCTTCGAGCTTGGCTCGCCGATCTCCATCGAAATGGATGCGCGCGATCCACCATTGCTCGCAAAGCTGCAGCAGCGCGGGCATTCACTTCCTGGGCGCTACAGCGAGGAATCATCGACGTGGATCCAGCAATTCGACTAGCAAGCCCGTCCGTTCCAAAGTCACTTCCAGCAACATTGACACAAAGCCAAACTTCTGTCTTATTAGATCGTGAGATTGATTTCACCGATCCGATTCACGTTAGAGACCAAGCCATTTTGGAATTGCTGTACGCAACAGGTATTCGGGTTGCGGAGTTGTGTAGTGCTGACCTGAACGATCTTGATTCAAGTCGCAGGGTAATTAGGGTCGTTGGCAAAGGAAACAAAGAACGCATGGTTCCGTATGGCATTCCGGCGCAGATTGCAATTGATCGATGGTGTGTATTTCGCGCAGACATTGCGATAGGTACAAATTCGCTGTTTGTCGGGGCACGAGGTGCCCGAATTGATCAAAGAGTGGTTCGCACTATGGTGAATCAATCAACAAAGGCAGTTACTGGTCACAGCCTGTCACCGCACGCTCTTCGACATACGGCGGCTACTCACGTCCTGGAAGGCGGTGCTGATATGCGGGTGGTTCAGGAATTCCTCGGTCATGCTTCCATGGCCACAACTCAGCGGTATACGCATGTCAGTGTCGAGAGGCTACGGAAGACTTTTGAAACTGCTCACCCGCGATCAGGCTCCGATGCACAATCAAACTCGGTTGAAGCAGCGCCCTCGAACGCCACAGAATCAATGGATTGAGGTAGTGGGGAGTTGGCTCTGCCACAACCTTTAGCCCGAAATGCAAGCATCTGTCTCGACAATGACCTGAGTTAATGGTGGAAAAGTCCACTATTCCAATTACCGTGCCGGATGAAATGAACTCTCCTGCGCTTACCGTCGCGCTGACCGGCTCATATGTCGCTCTAACTGTAGAGGCAGACCTTTCAACCGAATGTGACAATTCAATGGAAACCACGGGTTTTCCCGCGATGGATCCGGCGAATACAACGACCCCTGAACCTACAGCGGTGACCGACTGGCCATGGTGGGCCGGAAAATCGACCCCCCGATGTCCACGGCCAAATGGTGAAGTGGGTGGGTCAAACATCGTGATAATTGCTGTGGTGGGCACCCCTGGCAGTGGGAGACCCCATTGGGGCTGATCCCCCGCGGCGGCACTCGACAATGAGGTGAGAACAGGGATAATCAAAAATACGGGAAAAACGGGCACCCATGGGGGAATGTTCATGTGTTCAGCCTCACCCAGCACCCCGACTTATCACTATGGGCCACCTGAGATTGTGACCTACGGGGCACGTGCTCCCTCGACTGTGGATGCCCGTACACTCGGGGGGCACCCAAGGTGAGTAGCTCATCCGAGAATGGCTGGTTACCCAATCTGAGGTGCAAATTCGCGTGACTTAATCCGGTAGTCCGGCCGCGCCTTGAACGGTCCACAGTTCGCTGTGGGTGCAAGGGCGAAGTCACCAGGGGAGTTACACCAGTAATTCCGAACAACCGTGAGCGGCGAAAGCCGCATTATGGGCGCAACGCGCCTGCAAGGAGTACCACAATGGCAACAGTAACAATGCGCCAACTACTCGATAGTGGCGTTCACTTCGGGCATCAAACCCGACGTTGGAATCCCAAAATGAAGCGCTTTATCTTTACCGAGCGCAATGGGATTTATATCATCGATCTGCAGCAGTCGCTCTCCTACATTGACAACGCCTACGAGTATGTCAAGCAAACTGTTGCCCACGGCGGAAGCATTATGTTCATTGGCACAAAGAAGCAGGCTCAAGAAGCAATCGCTGACCAAGCCACTCGCGTCGGTATGCCGTATGTGAATCACCGTTGGCTCGGTGGCATGCTCACGAACTTCCAAACTGTTCACATGCGTCTACAGCGTCTCAAGGAACTTGAAGTCATTGACTTTGATGACGTCGCAGGATCCAATCTGACCAAAAAGGAACTCCTCGTCCTTCGCCGCGAAAAGATCAAGTTAGAACATGTCCTTGGTGGTATCCGTGACATGGTGAAAATCCCCAGTGCCGTATGGATTGTCGACACCAACAAGGAGCACATCGCCGTTGGGGAAGCACACAAGCTCAAGATTCCTGTCATCGCGATGCTTGACACCAACTGCGATCCAGACGTTGTCGACTATCCGATTCCTGGGAATGATGACGCCATCCGTGCCGTCGCGTTGCTTACCCGGGTAATCGCCGACGCTGTTGCCGAAGGCCTCATGATTCGCGCTGGTGGAGCCACCTCTGAAGTTGTTGAACCACTGGCCGAATGGGAACGCGAATTGCTCGCAGGGACTGAAGTTGTAATCGCAAAAGTTCCTGCGACTGAAGTCGTCACCCCACCAACTGAAAACTAAATCTCCGGAATGGGTTACAAAACGCCCACACGATCATTGAGAAAAGGACAATCAAAAACATGTCAAGTATTAGCGCCGCCGACGTAAAGCGTTTGCGCGAAGCAACGTCCGCAGGAATGATGGAATGCAAAAAAGCACTTGTTGAAACAGACGGTGATTTTGACAAGGCAGTTGAAGCATTGCGAATCTCCGGGGCAGCCAAGGCTGCAAAGCGTGGGGCCGAACGCACGACATCAAACGGAATCGTTGCCGCTGAAGGGAACGCACTGATTGAACTATTGTGTGAGACGGACTTTGTTGCTAAGAGTGCCGACTTTTTGACACTAGCGGATCAGCTTGCTTCAGCGGCTAATGCAAACCAGGTAACAGATGCAGAAGCCCTTTTGGCGGTAAAATTGGCAAATGGTGAAACTGCCGAGAGCGCAATTAGCAACCTCGCCGGAGTAATTGGTGAAAAAGTTGAGTTGGGTCGTGTGAGCGTGCTCGGAACTCCGGTTGCCCTTTATCTCCACAAGAGGGCATCGGATTTACCGCCGCAGGTTGGTGTGCTCGTCGCTTATCAAGGAGACGAAGCCGCCGCAAGAGGTGTAGCAATGCAAATTGCCGCGATGCGTCCGCTTTATCTCACCCGAGAAGACGTCCCGGCAGATGTTGTAGAAAACGAACGCCGGATTGCATCTGAGACCGCGAAAGAAGAAGGAAAGCCTGAAGCGGCATTGCCGAAAATTGTCGAAGGTCGGGTCAATGGCTACTACAAGGACGTTGTTCTCCTAGAGCAGTCAAGTGTGACCGACAACAAGAAGACGGTGGCCCAAGTCCTCGCTGATGCAGGCACGAGCGTTACCGCCTTCGCGCGATTTGAACCAGGCCAGTAGCACACCGATCGCGACTAAAGGAGATTGAGCGTGAAAGAGCCCTCGGCATCAGTTCAATCAACCCTTGAAGGTGTGATTGATATGTGGCCCACAGCCCCTGAAGGTGGCTGGAAACGAGTACTCCTCAAACTCAGCGGAGAAGCCTTTGCGGGGGAAGGTTCATTGGGGGTTGACCCGGACGTAGTCGCTTCGATTGCCCGGCAAATTCAGTCCGTTGTGAATTCCGGTATTGAAGTTGCAGTAGTGATAGGTGGGGGAAATTACTTCCGGGGTGCCCAGTTGTCCGAGCGCGGCATGGAACGCGCCCGGGCCGATTACATGGGCATGCTGGGGACCGTCATGAACTGTCTGGCGCTACAAGATTTCTGTGAAAAGGCAGGAATAGACACAAGGGTTCAGACCGCGATTACTATGGGACAGGTGGCTGAGCCCTACATTCCGCGTAAGGCCATCCGGCACCTTGAAAAGGGTCGAGTTGTTATCTTTGGTGCGGGTCTTGGACAGCCCTATTTTTCGACCGACACAACTGCTGCTCAAAGAGCGCTTGAGATCGGCGCTGAAGTAGTGCTGATGGCAAAAGGTGTCGACGGTGTCTATGACAGTGATCCGCGCACTAACCCAGAAGCCGTTAAATTTGATCAGCTCACACCGGCTCAAGTTTTAGCGCAAGGACTTAAAGTGGCGGATGCGACTGCGATTAGTTTGTGTCAAGACAACGATCTTCCGATCGTCGTGTTCAATTTATTAGAAGAGGGAAATATCGCTCGCGCCGTTCGCGGCGAAGCAATCGGAACACTCATTAGTAACTGAGCCAGTGTATTTTCGAAAGGAATGGGAATGAGCGACGATATCGACGTAGTGTTACTCGAAGCTGCGGAAAAAATGGACAAGGCGATTTCTGTTGCGAGGGAAGACTTCAGCACGATTCGAACTGGACGAGCAACACCCGCAATGTTTAACAAGATCAACGTTGACTACTACGGAACATTTACCCCGCTTAATCAACTTGCGTCTTTCGTTACCCCTGAGGCTCGCATGATTCTCATTACGCCATACGACAAAGGTGCTGTCGCTGGGATTGAAAAGGCACTCCGCGACAGCGACCTGGGAATCAATCCCACAACGGATGGAAACGTTATCCGAGTTGCTTTGCCGCAACTAACCGAAGAACGGCGCAAGGATTACATTAAGGCGGCCCGAACCAAAGGCGAAGATGCCAAGATTTCAATCCGCAATATCCGTCGTGGTGCCAAAGAGGCCCTCGAAGCAATGCAAAAAGATGGAACTGCCGGCGAAGACGAAGTGCGGCGAGCTGAAAAAAGTCTCGACGAAGTAACGCACAAACACACAGAGCACATCGATGAAATTCTCAAGAACAAAGAAGCAGAACTGCTAGAGGTTTAAAGTATGAGTGAAAAGTCCAGAATTAAGCCAGGCCGAAACCTTCCGGCTGCCATTGTTTCTGCGGTCGTGCTTGCCGTCCTGGTTTTAGTGTCACTTTTCACGATTAAGTGGTTGTTTGGCGTTGTCGCGATCGTGGCACTTTTAGTCGCCGTCCATGAATTTGTTTCCGTGCTTCATTCAAAAGGCATTCACGTCGCCCGCACTCCGGTTTATCTAGCGACCGTAGTAATACCTAGCGTTGCCTACATCTGGGGTTTTGAAGCGCAACTTGCAACGACGGGTGTAGCCGTCCTCTCCGTAATGATCTGGCGGCTTCGCAAGGGATCCGAAGGTTTTGTAGCCGACATAAGTGTCTCTGTGATGCTCGTTGTGTATCTGCCATTCATGGCAGCGTTCCTCATGCTTTCGCTTGCCGCAGATAATGGACCATGGCGGGTACTGGTGTTCGTTCTCCTTACTGCTTCCAATGATATTGGTGGATATGCAGCTGGTGTTATTCTTGGGAAACACCCGATTGCACCCCAGATCAGTCCTAAAAAATCATGGGAGGGATTAGCGGGTTCAATTATTCTCCAGTCAATAGTTGGGATTCTCGCCTTCATCTATATTTTTGATGCCCCTTGGTGGCAGGGGTTGATCGCAGGCCTCGTTATGACGATTGGTGCTACGGG
>CAMCYV010000049.1 GCA_945885645.1 Bifidobacterium breve
TTGGTGGCGCACCCATTGCGATTTCATCAACTCCATGGCAGGCCAGTCTTTCAATTCGAAATTCAAGTAATCCAACGTTGTGTGGTGCTTCAATTATTGGCAGTTCTTGGTTGGTGACCGCTGCTCACTGTGTAGCCGGTTCAACCCCAAGTAACATTTCAGCGTTTGTTGGAATTACCGATCTGAGTGCGCGATCAAATCAAAATGCCCTAGCGGTCTCAGGAATCACTATTAATCCATCTTGGAATTCGACAACATTTAACGGCGATATAGCGCTTTTGCAACTGGCGACTCCGCTGACTTTCTCAACTACCGTGCAGCCGATTTCGCTGCCCTTGACCCAAGACCCCACAACGTGGCCGGCTGCAGGAACTATTGCTCAGATCTCTGGCTGGGGAAGTACGAGTTTTGGCGGTGGATACAGTGACTCGTTATCAGCGGCAAATGTCTCGATACTCGGTGGACCAAACGAGAATACGTGTGGTTCCTATGGGAGTTCATTCGCAAGTTTTGACAAAATCTGCGCTGGCAAAATCGGCGGTGGGGTTGACACCTGTCAGGGTGACAGTGGTGGCCCGCTCGTCGTGAGTACGGCAGCAGGAGCCGTTTTGGCAGGAGTCACAAGCGTGGGAAATGACTGCGCGCTAGCAAACTTTCCTGGAATATACGCTCGAATTACGACATTTCTACCGTGGATTAAGCAATACGTTCCGCCACAAACATCAATCCCCAATCCGCCGGTCAACGTTGCTGCTACTTCTCGACCAGAAGGTCGCGTTTTGGTGAGTTGGAGCGTTCCAACGTACAGCGGTGGTCTTGCCATTAGCGGTTACCAAGTTTCCCTCTTGAGCCAAACAGGCGAGTTGACTCCGGTCTGTGCAGCGGCTGCATCACCGTGTCTGATCACGGATCAACAGGCTGGGTCCGCGTTATCGGTCGTTGTGCAAGCGGTTAATAGTCTGGGATCGAGCGCGACATCTACGCCGATGGAAGCAATAGTTGTTAACGGGGTACGAACTGCACCGGCAAAGGTTTCGCAGCAACTTGTTGCACGGTGGGCCGGCGTCACAACTCAATCCGGGGTAAAACCGCGGATCCGAATAGCTCCTTCATCCCGTGGAATTTGCGCAATCAAGGGTTCGCAGGTGGCTCTGGTGCGAAGTGGTCTGTGTGTCCTGCGCGTGAGCGGTGCTAATTCACAACAGGGGATCGCTTACCTACTGGGTACGTAGCTCGTTACTGATTTGGGTCAACTTCGAAGACATTTTCCGGCGTTGAAAGTTCGATTGGAGAACCAAAGTCGGCAAGTTGAGTCACACTCACCCGCTCATTCCCCAGGCAGTTAAAGGATTTAACGATGGAGTTGATTAAACCCATTGAATCGAGGGATATCGCAACTTCTAGATTCATGTCACAGATCTTGGAGAGTTCAACGATTTCCTCTTCAGAGAGGTTCATCCCCGAATCAATTGTTAATGCGAGAGTTCCCGTGAGCTCGTTACTATTTTCGGAAGTGAGGCTACTTAAATGTGACAGTGGAGAGATATTTCCTGAAGTGGGTGTCTGGGTGCCATCGGGCGCAAGGAACCAAGATCCATCCACGAGTGAGTACGTACCCTTCGAATCAATCAAATCGGTCCACGATTCATTTGATGCCTGATCAAGCCACGCAATTTCGCCACGGTTATTACCCAAGGATGTAGTCCCAGATCCAGTAACTTGAGAATCGTTTGAATCAATCGTGATGCGCAGGACAGCGGTGCCACGGGAGAGCGTTGCCTCGATTGCGTTGTCTAAGGTATTTGCTGAAGGGCTAGTGCTGGGGGCAGTGGGCGTCGAGTAATTCGTGTTTGTCGAAGTATCGTTTGAACAGCCGGCCAGAGTGAATATTGCAGAAATAGCTACGGTCACGACCGTTGCGGCTGTTCGCATGTAACTAAAGTTACCCGACCCAATCAGGTTTCTTGATTCCCGGGGACTTCATGGTGTTCAGCCGCAACAATTTTCACCGTGTTGACTGACCCTTCAAGATGAAAAGCTCGGTGCACCACAACGAAAGAACCTGGGGAGAGTTTGGTTGACCAGATCCCCTCCGTGCGCTCGGTTGTAGAGATTCCACCCAACCGGGCAACCGTGTCTAATATCGCATCGAGGACTGGTCGGTGCGAGCATAAAACTGTGGGTGCCGGGTTGTTCATCGCCAATTCGATAGCGGGATCAAGATCCTCGGGGTTTTGTTCATATCCCCATTCACTGATGGCATCGACCAAAGTGGGAGTTGCAGATTGATGCTTCACGAATCTTTTCACGGTTTCTTGGCAGCGCCGCATGGGTGAGCTAATGACATGCTCTACCCCGAAGCCTTCGAGTACCTCAGTAATTATTTTTGACTGACGTCGGCCGCGCCCGGACAGGGGTCGATCACCGTCATCTTCGCCGGTGAAGTCTGAACGCTTCACGGCTTTAGCGTGTCGGAGAATGATCAGCGGTGAGGTGGGGGGCAATGCGACTGCGCGCTCAAGGAATTCCAGATCATGCGGATAGTTCAAATGCTGGGCAACTTGGTCCAAGGGAATCCAGGCTACTTTGTCAACTTCTTCATCGGGGGCAAAGCCGAGATCCTCGAGTACATGCGCGCGCCAGTAGTGGACTTCCTTTTTGCCCTCGAAAGTCTCGTATCGGTCAATACCAAGATTGGGCCCAAGAACGGCGAGAAAACCGGTCTCCTCTTCACACTCCCGAATCGCGGTGAGGGCCAGCAACTCAGCACCTTCAACCTTGCCTTTGGGAAATGACCAGTCGTCATAGCGTGGACGATGAACGAGCAGCACTTCACCGTTGCGGATCAAGATAGTGCCCGCGGCGGAAATTACGATGCTCATAGTTTTGACCCTACCGCCAGCACCATGCCCAATGCAAAAGATGCGCTCGGATCACATTTTCCTGAGAGTGCGATTGCCCGTAAAAGCTCACCGAGGTTAGACTCCGGTGCTTTTGTAGGCGTACATTTAAGTTTGCTGCAAATTTCTAGACTCTTCTTTTGAAAGATGTCCTTAAAATGATGCGCGATTGTGATCTGGTTACACGGGTCCGTCGGAATGCGGTCCCAAATACTATTTTCTTCATAAGCCTCGGGGGTCACTGCGGGTATGCGGGCAAGGTTGACCAGGTCGCTAAACAGGAACAGGTAACGGTCACTGCGCCTGGCAGCTTGCAGGCTGGATCTAGCCGCTTCACTTTTGCTTGTGAAGAACTGTTCGATTGCCACTTCGGCTTCGTGGCGATCGCCAGGGTCAGAGAGGGAATCAATTGCCGCATTAGCCTGTTCATTCTGTTGGGATAACTCTGTGCCAACACTCAATTCTCGGATCAACCAGGCGAGCTCTTCCTGCAAGAATTCTTGTTCCTCCGTATTGAGCCAGTTCCGCAGTGCAGTGAGCAATTCTTGGAGTCTCGTTAACTCCGCGGTGAGAGTCGTTGTTTCGTTGGTGATTCGGCTGGTTAATTCAGCTTGGAAAATCCTGCGCACCTGGCGAGAGAATGCCCAGCGGATGAGATCACATGGCAGATCATCTTTCGCTGGCCGGGGAAGTTGGGGAATATCCGGTTGTTTCTGCGCGGCCGGCCCAAACGCACTGGCAGCTTTGCTGACCGAACTTGACTCGGCACCTGCATTACCGAGAATCTCACCGATCACAAGAGCTTCTGACATCGCGGCATCATTGATCAACTCAATTTCGATCTCTCGGAACTCATCAATTATTTGAGTACCTCGGGACAGGGTGACCAAGTCGTCAACTAATTCAATGATTGCATCACGTGAATCGACAAGAACTCGGGGTTTGCGTTCGGTCTGAACACGCGCAATAGGTGTTACTTCAGATCCCAGCAAAATGACTGAGAGTAATTCAAGGAATTCAACCGGGGGAGTTGCACTCGCCCCGTCACAGTGAAGTTCGGTACGCACAGTCGCACCGCTGATCGGTTCCGTTGCGGGCTTCGTTGTGGGCATTGGAATCTTGAGGTGCCAGCCGTCATCTCCACCCCCGGTACGGTTCCGCATAGTGATTCCCCAACGTAACAAGGTTGCATCATCCGTGTCCCAATACGTGGCATCCATAATTCGAACTGGTTCGATGGCCCAAGTGCCCAGTGACTGCGGGAAACTTGGAAAATCAAAGTGCAGAGGGACTCGGAACTTGAACTCGGTCTCAACGTGTGAAGCGCTCGTGGGTGATTTCATCGCCTTGACATTGCCCGTGAGCAAGATCTAGGAAACTTCACTGGTGAGCACTCCCGACTCCAGTGCGCTAGAGCGCTTACCCTGGATAGCAATCAACAGTTCTTGAACATCGGTGAGACGTGTACCTGATTCATCGAATAACCGTCGAATCCAGTTCCCATCGGCATTCAAATCCCATGCCGCACTACCTGGGGCAAATCCTAAGTTGAGTAAATCCTCTATCTCAGCGATTTGTTCTGGGTCAAGGATGCTCACCAAAGTCTCAACCCGTCGATCCAGATTACGGTGCATAAGGTCGGCCGACCCAATCCATACAGATCGGTTACCACCATTGGTAAAGGTGTAAACTCGGCTGTGCTCAAGGAAACGCCCCATAACGCTAACAACCCGGATCGTTTCGCTCAGGCCGGGCACGCCGGGGCGCAAGGCACAAATCCCACGAACCCAAATATCGATAGGGACACCCACGATCGATGCCCGGTACAGCGAGTCAATGATCGCCTCGTCAACTAATGAGTTGCACTTGAAGCGAATACCAGACGGGCGACCTTCAAGGTGGTGTGCAATTTCTCGGTCAATGCGAGCGATCAAACCCGTTCGAACGGAGTGCGGGGCTACAAGGAGACGGTTGTATTCGGTGTTCATCGAGTAGCCAGAGAGAACATTGAAAAGATTCGATACGTCCTCGCCTACCTCCGGGTTGCTGGTTAGCAGACCGAAATCTTCATAGAGGCGTGCAGTCTTTGGGTGATAATTACCGGTACCAATATGACAGTACCTGCGAAGTTGATCACCATCGACGCGGACCACCATGGACAACTTACTGTGGGTTTTTAACCCCACGAGCCCGTAGACAACGTGTACCCCAGCCTGCTCAAGTTTGCGGGCCCAATCAATATTGTTTTGTTCATCAAAGCGTGCCTTGATCTCGACAATTGCAAGAACTTGTTTACCTTCTTCTGCCGCGAGAATAAGCGCGTCAACAATTGGTGAATCACCGGAAGTGCGGTACAGGGTTTGCTTGATGGCCAAAACCTGTGGGTCAACAGCAGCCTGTTCAAGAAAAAGTTGTACGCTGGTTGAGAAGGAGTCGTAGGGGTGGTGAAGCAGGACATCTTTTTCTCGAACAATACTCAAAATATCGGGGGCGCTTGAACTTTCAATATCGGACAAAGCCCGTGAAGTTTTGGGGACAAACTTGCGTTGCTTGAGATCCTCGCGGTCAAGACTCACAATCGTCCACAAACCGGTTAAGTCCAAAGGTCCAGGAAGTCGGAATACCTCTAGATCGGTGACATCAAGCTCACTCACCAGCAGGTCAAGGACATAAGGATCAATGTTTTCTTCGACTTCAAGACGCACGGGTGGTCCAAAGCGTCGACGCATCAATTCACGTTCGAGGGCAAGGAGCAGATTCTCTGCGTCATCTTCTTCGACTTCAACATCTTCATTTCGAGTGACCCGGAAGGCATGATGCTCTCGGATCTCCATTCCAGGAAACAGGTCACTCAAATGCGCGGCAATGATGTCTTCAAGAGGAACGTATCGCGAAGGACCAACTTCAATAAAACGTGGAAGTAACGGTGGAACTTTGACACGGGCGAAAAGTTGATTTCCCGTTATGGGATTTTGGACCACGACCGCCAGGTTGAGCGAGAGCCCGCTGATATAGGGAAATGGGTGCGAAGGATCAACCGCAAGTGGGGTTAAGATGGGGAAAACGTGTGCGTCAAAAAACAGGTCCATTTCAGTTTTTTCAACCGGCGTGAGCTGATCCCAACGCAGGATATGAATCCCCGCCTGGGTCAACTCAGGTTCAACGGTGTTCACGAAGTAGTCCGCCTGTTGCCGTTGCAATGCGAATGCACGTTCCCAGATGCTTTCGAGAACTTCCTTGGGGGTGTACCCGCTGGCGGCTCGCACGGCAATGCCGGTGGCTATGCGACGTTTGAGGCCAGCTACCCGGACCATAAAGAACTCGTCAAGATTGCTGGCAAAAATTGCAAGAAACTTGGCACGCTCAAGGAGCGGCAGTCCGGTGTCCTCCGCCAGGTCAAGGACCCGTTTGTTAAAGGCTAGCCAGGAGAGCTCTCGATCCAGGAACCGATTCGCCGGTAAGTCGTTGGCGTATTCGTCTTTGAGGATAATTGCCGCAAATTCACCCGTTGGGGGACCGTCAGCCGAATAGTCCGAGATACTCATGCATGTATCGTGCCATGAGGAGGTACTGCAAGGTAAACCACAGGCGATCAACGGGCCAAGCCCCGTTGAATTTCGGAATTCTCTAGTGAACGGGCCGCCGGTACATCACGTCGGTATCCCAATGTACGAACTTCATGCTCTTATAGAGGGTAATTGCCCGCTCATTGGAAGAATCGACGTAGAGCATTGCCTGTCCGAGCCCGAGGCTACGTAAGTATGTCAATCCCCAGGCGCTCAAGGCCCGTCCTAACCCCGGTTTCCGGTTTTCGGGATCAACGGCGAGGACGTACACCTCACCAATTGCTTCATGGCTGTGATCTGTTCCGTGTCCGCCAGATCCATGAACTTTGGTCCAGTGAAATCCGATGATCGCATCGGTTTGCGAGTCAACAGCGATAAAAAATCCGTCAACGTTAAACCAGGACTCCTTGAGCCGCGTCAAAATATCGGCTTTCGTCCAATTGCCTTGATCCGGTAGATCGGCGAAGGCGCGTGTATTGACCGCCAATACCCCCTCGATATCAGTCGCGGGATTAAACGTCCGGATCGATACACCTTCCGGAATCTGTGCCGGTGGAAGTGGCGCGAAAAGCGAGCGTCGCATTTGCCACAAGGAGCGGCTTAGTACGAAACCAAGTGAGTCGGCGAGAGATTGAGCACCACTTGTAAGTCCGTGTGCCCACAGGCGTAGTCGCCCGTCAGGTGAGACTTTCAATGCTTGCTCTACTAGCGCGTGACCCACGCCACAGTTTCGTGATTCTGGAGCAACAACCAACTCAGCACTTGCGCCTTCAACGAGATCCGTGACGTCCACGTGCGCGTAACCAACAATGGGTGAATGGTTGTCTCTGTGGACTCTGCGTTCACCGAGATCGTTGGAATACCCAAGGATGTGCAGCCCGCTTTCACCAGAGCGAAGGTGCAGCCATGCATGCTCGCTCAGCGGACGAACACCGTCAAACTCTGTTGCGTTGTTGAGAAGTTGGGTTATTTGATCCACTTGTGCAGCATCAAGATGGTCGAGAACTATCGTTGAAATGACCGGGGTTTGCTGAGACATGATGCGTTACGACTGCAGTTGATCGATACGCCCGTTGGCAGGTTCGGGGGTTTCGAGAACAAATCGATAACCAACATTTCGTACAGTTCCGATGAGGGCTTCATTTTCTAGTCCAAGTTTCGCGCGAAGCCTTCGGACATGCACGTCAACGGTGCGGGTTCCGCCGAAGTAGTCGTAACCCCACACTTCTTGCAACAGAACGGCGCGAGTGAAAACTCGACCCGGGTGTTGAGCGAGGTGTTTCAACAACTCAAATTCTTTAAATGTTAAGTCAAGTGGACGACCATTCAGTCGAACGCTGTAGCTGACTTCATCAATGTGCAAGGCGCCGAGGTTAATCTCTTCAGGGCTGCGGTTCGCGTCAATTCCCAAACTAAGATTGTACCGAGCAACAGCAATCCGCAGTCTGGCTTCAAGTTCAGCGGGGGAACATGTATTCAACAGGAAGTCGTCAATTCCCCAGTCACCTTGCACCGCGGTGAGGTTCCCTTCGGTGGTGATCAGCAGGATGGGTGCGCCAGCCCCGGTGTCACACAGCAATCGGGTGAAACTTCGAACGGCTGCGAGATCCATGCGTCCATCAACGAGGACGACATCGGAATTATCAACCGTCAATAGTGAAGATGGTTCAGCTCCCAAAACGCGGACGCTGTGATTGAGGAGTGTCAACGCTGGAAGGACTTCAGCGGAAGAGTGCATGGCACGTGTCAAGAGAACTATTCGCATGCTACCTCCTAAATCCAGGCTAAGACTACCTACTGGATATTTCACGCATATGTAGGTGCCGAGTAAGTCACCAGAGCCAACCGGCAAAATAGGAGGTGTGCACTCTGAATTCACCCTTTATACGCGGGATGAAGTGCGTATTGCAGGAACCCATTCAACGTGGGTTCACGCAAAGACTGATTCAGATCCCCTCGCTTTAGGGATTGTTCTAGCCCATGGCTTCACGGGGAATCGTGAGCAAGACCACGTCAAAAAAGTAGTAGCGGCATTGAGGGAATTCGGTGGGGTGCTTTCGCTCGACCTTCGGGGGCACGGGGATTCCGGTGGTGAAGGCACGATGGGCATGGATGAAATTTATGACATCGATGCAGCCGTAGTCCATGCCCGCGACTTCGGTTATCGCAGCGTGGCAACCGTTGGCTTTTCCATGGGCGGTTCAGTTGTATTGCGTCAGGCCGCATTGGCTCAGGGTGCGGCTACACCGGATCTTGTTGTGAGCGTGAGCGCCCCCGCATTTTGGTTTTACCGTGGAACACCAATTATGCGGGTGGTTCATCGACTAATTGAGACCCAAGCTGGTCGTCTGGTTTTGCGCGGCAAAGGCGTTCATGTTTCCAGCACCCCGTGGCCAGATCCTCCCCCGATTTCACCTGAAGTTGCAGTTGAGCGGCTGTCACAGATGCCTCTGTTAATCGTGCACGGTGACGTTGACAAGTACTTCCCGGTTGAGCATGCTTACGCTTTGGAAAATGCGATCGAGCGAGCCGGCAACGCTAATGCCACGGTGATTGTGGTTGAGGGTTTCGGGCACGCCGAAACGGCCATCAGTGCGGAGACTCTGACCGGCATCGGGGAATGGCTGAGG
>CAMCYV010000050.1 GCA_945885645.1 Bifidobacterium breve
CTTGGTTCAACAATCATTGGTGGGGGCGCTGGAAGGCCAAGGTCAATGCTCACTCCCCCATTATCGGCCCTGTGGGCTAACCCAGCGAGATGGGCTTGACCAAATCTGCCCAAATCACGATAACCCCCATGACCACAAGCGCAATGCCAACCACGTAGGCCACGGGAAGCAAACGAGCCGTGTCAACCGGGCCCGGGTCTGGCTTGCCCCTGAAGCGGGCCCACTCGCGCTTGAGACCTTCATACAGGGCGCCGGCGACGTGGCCTCCATCAAGGGGTAGAACGGGTATCAAATTAAAGAGGAAGAGGAAAAGATTTAGCGATGCCGCAAGCCCAAGAAATGTTGCAACTTTGGCAGTGATTGGGGAATCCATGCTGGCAATCTCACCGCCGAGGCGACTCGCGCCAACGACTGAGACCGGGCCGTCTATCGCTCTTTCTTGTCCGCCAATCAACGTTTCGGTAACGAGCTCGTACAGGCGCACGGGTAACGAAATTAAGGCCTCAACCGATCGAACGGTAATGTCCCACATGAACCCTGGGACCGTTGTTATGGACTGGCGTTCATATTCCACCGTTGGTCGCAAACCGAGAAAGCCCACTGTTTGACTTTCACTGGTCTCACGACCATTTTCGTCGTAGACGGGCCGCGTCACCTCGGCAACTGCTAGAGGTAGTGCCACTTGTCCCTCACCGCGGTTTACAACAAGCGTGGTCTGAACGTTTGGGTTAACCAATATCCATTCGGTCACGCTCTCCCATGTGGTTGCACTTTGGTTGCCAACCGAAACAATTTCATCACCTGGCAGCAATCCCGCCGCAGCGGCTGGAGTCGTAACCGTTCCCTCCGGGCAGACACCTGAAGGCAACGATTCACCCGTAGGTTGCAACACCGTCGGCGTACACGGCACAACAGCAGCAACCGTGAGTGAGGGCTGCGGCAGACCAATTCCGACCAAGATGATCGTGAATAAAAAGAATGCAAGGAAAAGGTTCATGACCGGACCACCGAGCATGATGATCACGCGCTTATGGACGGGTAACTTGTAAAACAAGCGATTCTCATCACCGGGAAGCACTTCATCAAATGAAGCTTTTCTCGCCTGAGTGACCAGCGTTGCGAACCGGCCAGTTGACATTGAGCGGGATCGTCCTTCGGGATCATCTTTTGCTGGCGGGAGCATCCCGACCATCCTGATGTAGCCACCCAATGGAATTGCTTTAATCCCATAACGTGTTTCGCCACGCACCGTTGACCATATTGTCGGACCAAAACCCACCATGTAGTCCGGAACACGAAGCCCGAATTTCTTAGCGGGAACTAGATGGCCAACTTCATGTAAGGCAATCGAAAGGCCAATGAGCAGCGCGAAGAGAACAATTCCAACTACTTCAAGCATGTTCACTCCCTTCTCGTACCGCTCAGTTGTCTGGTCGTAACTCGCGTGCCCAACTGTCGGCAGCTAGGACGTCTTCCAGTGTAAGTGCGTTCCCTGACACGAAGGAACTTCCCGGTCCTTCGTGGCTTGATCCGGCCAAATGTGTTTGCAAGACACGTTCAATATGGGTAACAATTGACGTGAAAGAAATCTCACCTGCCAAAAATGCACCCACGGCGCTCTCATTTGCCGCATTGAAAACGGCCGGCGCAGTCCCACCAGCTTCCCCGGCAACCCTGGCGAGTCCGACTGCCGGGAAAACCACTTCGTCTAAAGGCATGAACTCCCACGTTGAGGCACTCTTCCAATCGCATGCGGGGGCTGCATCGGCGACTCGGAACAACTCGCGACCTGCAGACAAACCCCACGCAATCGGGATTCGCATATCCGGCGGACTTGCTTGTGCAATCGTTGAGCCGTCTACAAACTCCACCATTGAATGGACGACTGACTGTGGGTGAACGGTGACTTCAATGTTGTTAAAAGCAACATCAAATAGCAGATGAGCCTCGATTACTTCTAAACCTTTATTCACCAAAGTTGCAGAGTTAATGGTGACAAGTGGACCCATCTTCCATGTGGGGTGGGCAAGTGCATCGACAATACTTACCTGCTCCAAATCCGATGCACTTTTCCCGCGAAATGGACCACCGCTGGCAGTAATTATTAGTTTGCGAACTTCGGATCTCTTTCCTGCAAGTAAGCACTGCGCGATCGCTGAATGTTCGGAATCAACCGGAATAATCTGCCCTGGAAAAGATAGGTTCTTCACTAGGTCTCCCCCGATAATCAGGGATTCCTTGTTCGCGAGTGCAAGCTTGTTACCTGCCGAGAGGGTGGCCAGCGTGGCTTTCAGCCCTGCCGCACCGGCAATTGCATTGAGCACGATGTCCGCATCCATACGTGCCAACCGCTCTGGGGCATCGGGTCCGATAACCAGTTCAGGAAGTCTGTGCTCTCCTAAGGAGAATCCACGATCCTGGGCGCCGGCTAATAAATGCATCTGTACGTCTTGGGCGCAGGTGCCCAAAGTCACCCCCATGACTTCCACATTAAATTCGAGGGCCGCTTGTGCCAAGGCTTGAGCGTTCGCACCCGTAGCGCACAATCCAACGACCGTGAATCGATCTGGGTTCCGGGCAATGATCTCCAGAGCCTGCACCCCAATTGAACCGGTGCTGCCGAGAATCACGACTCGGATAGGGTCGGTGCGGTGTTGGCTCACCGCACCAGTTTAGAAGGTCAGCAATCTCGCGAGCACCGATTCACCCCTATGCTGGGTTCACGTGCCGATAACAACCAATCATCAGAGGAACAACCATGACAATTGCTGCCGAGCGAGTCATTAATGGGGTAATTCAGGAGCGCAATCTGATCACTGAATTGCCCGGTCCACGTTCTCTGGCCCTGCTAGCTCGAAAAGAGCAAGCGGTCTCAGCGGGTGTGGGTATTGGTCTACCCGTGTTTATCACTAAGGCCGGCGGTGGAATTCTTATTGACGCAGATGGCAATTCGCTCATTGATATGGGCTCAGGTATCGCAGTGACCACGGTTGGTAACGCCAATCCCGAAGTCGCTTCTCGAGTAGCAGCACAAGTTGCTAACTTCACGCATACCTGTTTCATGGTGACTCCCTATGAAGGTTACGTCGAAGTATGTGAGGCGCTCAACCGACTCACACCGGGAGATCATGAAAAGCGCAGTGCACTGTTTAACTCTGGAGCCGAGGCAGTTGAAAATGCGGTGAAAATTGCTCGCGCTTTCACGGGTCGCCAAGCTGTCGTCGTAGTTGAGCACGGGTATCACGGTCGCACAAATCTCACCATGGGCATGACAGCAAAAAACATGCCGTATAAACAATCTTTCGGTCCATTCGCCCCAGAAATTTATCGGGTGCCCGTCTCTTACCCCTTCCACGATGGTCCCCACAGTGGCCCCGAAGTTGCTGCATGGGCCATATCGCGCATGGAAAAAGAAATTGGCGCAACAAATATCGCCGCAATTGTCATTGAACCAATCTTGGGTGAAGGTGGCTTTATCGTTCCCGCACCCGGATATTTCACAGCCATAGCCGATTACGCGCAGGCAAATGGAATTGTTTTCGTTGCAGACGAGATCCAATCCGGATTCGCCCGCACGGGTGATTGGTTCGCTAGCGAATTCGAAGGAGTTGTTCCCGACTTAATCACCACAGCGAAAGGTATTGCTGGCGGGTTGCCACTTGCTGCTGTCACTGGCCGAGCCGAAATGATGGACTCAGTTCATGCAGGTGGCCTCGGAGGCACCTATGGCGGAAATCCAGTTGCCTGTGCCGCAGCTCTTGGGTCAATCGCGTGGATGCAAGATCATGATGCCCGTCAAATCGCTAAAGATATTGAAGCGATCATGTTGTCACGACTCACCGCCATGCAAATCAATCATCCGACTATTGGCGATATTCGCGGTCGAGGCGCAATGATTGCTATTGAACTCGTTAAGCCTGGCACGATGGAACCCGACGCAACCAGAACCGCCGCGCTCAACAAGTACTGCCACCAGCACGGGGTAGTCACGCTCACGGCGGGCACCTACGGCAACGTCTTTAGATTCCTGCCACCGTTAACGATTCCGGTTCCACTATTAGAAGAGGCCTTAGGGATTCTTGAAGCAGCATTTGAAGCAACTGCCTAAACGGGGACTTTTTATTACTCCCCCGGAATCCGTCCGTCGAGCAATGGCTGTGAAGGATCCCATGTTGTTCCATCCCGTTGATCTTTGCGGCGTCGAGCGATTGCACTGAGTGCTTCTAACACGACACGGTTACCCAAGAGTGCTGTGATGTCAGCGTGGTCAAATGGTGGCGACACTTCAACGATATCCATGCCGACAATAGGAAGTTCGTAACAAATCCTGCGAACCGCGTCGAGAAGTTCTCGTGCACTGAGACCGCCCGGCTCCGGCGTACCGGTTCCCGGAGCATGTCCTGGGTCGCACACATCAATGTCAACACTGAGGAAAATTCCATCACAATCATCCATTGCGATTTCGCACGCCTGTGTCAGGCACTCATTGAGGCCGCGAGAAACAATTTCCGTCATCTCGTAGGAGCGCATTCCTTGTTCGGCCATCCAGCCGAGCGTTTCTGGTTCGGGCCAATAGCCTCGCAATCCAATTTGCATAAAACGGTCGCCACGAACTGCCCCTGATTCAATCAACCTGCGCATCGGTTGGCCATGACCTATCAGTGAACCGAAAGAGATGTCACCCGTGTCAGCGTGGGCATCAAAATGAATGACTCCGATTCTTCCCCATCCATGCGCGCGCGCCACACCCGTTGCATCGGGCCAAGTAATCGTGTGGTCACCGCCGAGCACAATGGGAATCGCTCCGGAACGTGCAATTTTCTCAATTTCGACTTCAAGGTCAGCACATGAACGGGCAGCGTCACCGCTGTACAGTTCGACATCGCCGGCATCGACAACATTCAAATCCTTCAAACCATCAACCCGCATTGCAAGTGATGGCCTGCTGCCGTCGTGCTCCAAATAACAGGCTGCCCGAAGCGCCTGCGGCCCAAAGCGTGCGCCCGCCCGGTAAGACGTTCCGCCGTCAAAGGGTGCGCCAACAATCACAACATCTGCGCCGGCAAAACTGTCACTCTCATTAAGATCGCATTCGGGAACACCTAAAAAGGTGTAGTTGGGACCGAACTGACTGCCGTATCTCGCCATGTTCTCACCCTACTCTCAGGAGTCGAAACCAAGGCCGAGTGAGTCAAGCAATCGCAACCACAAATTACGTTTTCCACTTTCCCGATCGGCTTTCTGCAATGACTTGGTAGTCCACGTGATAACCCAACTACGAAATGGCCCTGGTGGAAATGGCAGTGGTTTTGTCTTCACCATGCGTAATTGAGTTCGCTGCGTGTCACGTCCCTGTAAAAGGTCCAGGGACGTGAGTGCCGCAAAACGTGAAGCTCCCACTCCCAGCCCGGTGAATCCGGCAACGTAGACAGTTTTGCCCCCGTGCGCTTTGCCCCAGAAGGCACTGAATCGTGAGCAGGTATCAATCGCACCTCCCCAACCATGAGTGAAACTAACATCGGCGAGCTGTGGGAAGGTTTGCACAAAATGATCTGCTAATCGAGCGAAGGAGTCCAGGTCCGTGTCAAACTTGGGATCAACACCGACTTTTCCACGGTAAATCGCGTCATAGCCCCCAAACAGAATGCGACCATCTTCGGTGATTCGGTAGTAGTGAATTTGATTGCCGCTATCACCCACACCCTCGCGATTGAGCCACCCAATTGACTCCCGCTGTCCGTTACTGAGTGGCTCGGTTACCAAAACGTAGTCATATACCGGTACCACCAAATGTTTGATTCTTTTCAGTAAAGGCGGATAAGCATTCGTGGCCAGAACAACCAGGCGACCGCTAATTCGATGCCCGCCCGCCATGACCCGAACAACACTTCCCGAGTCTTGTAACTCATCTACTTCTGAGTGTTCAAAAACTTCTACGCCCAAGCGCTCAAGTTCTCGGGCTAAACCCCAGGCCAGTCGAGCCGGATCCACAATTGCGACATCGGGGTCAAAGATTGCTCCTTGGAAAATCGGCGAATTAATGTGTGCTCGAATTTGGTCAGTATCCAAATATCGAGATGCCACGCCTAATTTGTTCTTCTCTGTATGGACCCGTTCCAGGCCTTGTACTTGATAATCCTGGGTTGCAACATCGATTTCACCTGAGACTAGCCAATCGCACTCAATGTTAAATTCGTTTATTCGATGACCGATCTCTTTGAGATTCGCTGCTCCCAAACGAAGTAGTTCTGGCATCTCACTTGGCCAACGTGAAAGTCCATTACTGAAACCGTGGGTCAAGGTGGCAGAAACAAAACCACCGTTCCTTCCGGTGGCACCGCACGCAATGCGATCACTTTCTAAAACGACGATCTTCCAACTCGGATGTTCGATCGCCGCCTCAAGAGCGGACCAAAGGCCAGTAAAACCAGCACCAATTACGACAAGGTCCGCTTCAATATCTTGATTTACGGGCGGCTTCGCGCTCGGTCGCTGTGGATTATCTAGCCAGAAACTCTCATGCCGAAGTGACTTTGTTTTGGCGTAACCATTTCGTGAGGGTATTGCGGTAAACAAGTGGGATCCTTACGTGGAAGTTAACGTAATGAGCCAGACCGAGTGCCTGACTCTCCCACCAATCCCTTCACTACTAACAAGTCTTGCAACTTAAATTAGTGATCTGTTCTGATCATAGATTAACTCTTAGGAAGAAACGCGTCAATGTTAATCGCGTTTTGAGAAATGTCGTTTTCTAAAGCCTTACGCCTCCGACTCGCCACAAACTGGCTGAGTAGGACTATTAACAAAGCGATCACAAACACTAAAGTCGCCAAAGCATTGACCTGCACGGGGATCCCTCGTTGAGCGGCCCCCCAGATGTAAATTGGGAACGTTACGACGGTTCCCGCGTTGAAGAAACTAATTATGAAATCGTCGAATGAGAGTGAAAAGCCCAACAGCGCCGCGCCGGCTATGCCAGGGGCCACGAGCGGGAGGGTGACATAACGAAATGTAGCCCGGGGTCCCGCATAGAGGTCCCGGGCCGCTTCCTCAAGCCGTGGGTCCATTCCCTGCAAACGAGCCTTCACTGTTACCACAACGAAGGAAATTGTGAACATGATGTGCGCAATAATGATGGTGAGTTCGCCCAGCGGGAAACGCAAGTTGAGGAATAAAGCAAGAAGGCTAGCTCCCATGACTACTTCTGGTGTGGTCATAGGCAGAAAAATAAGGAGATTCGTTGATGAACGTCCGCGGAACCGGTACCGAACGAGGGCGAACGCAATCATAGTTCCCAACACGGTAGCGATCAGGGTCGAAATGATGCCAATCCGAATGCTGATCATGAATGAATCGCAAACACCC
This sequence comes from Bifidobacterium breve, assembly GCA_945885645.1. Classification (GTDB taxonomy): domain Bacteria; phylum Actinomycetota; class Actinomycetes; order S36-B12; family S36-B12; genus UBA4592. The sequence continues at coordinate 7,366 of CAMCYV010000050.1, forward strand.
GGCACACCGCAAATATTGGTCCAACCATCCAATGAGAACGTATTCCAACTGGTGTTGTATTTACCTTCAGGTTTATTGAAACTCAACACAGCTACGACAGCAATTGGTACGAACAAATAAACCAAAACCATGGCTGCAACAACACCGAGCAAGTGACGACGAATCCAGCGCATTAAACCAAATCCTCCGTTCCGGCTCTACGGATATATGTGAATACCAATACCAGGATCGCCGCCATCAATACAAAAGAGAGTGCACTTGCCGTGGGGTAATCACGGAACTCAATGAAGTTGGTCTGGATCACGTTACCGATCATGCGGTTTTGGGTGGAGCCCAATAATTCAGCGTTGATGTAGTCACCCGTTGCGGGAATAAACGTCAACAAAGTTCCGGCAACCACTCCCGGCAGAGAGAGCGGCCAGGTGACTTTGCGGAATGTTGTAAATGCAGAGGCATAGAGGTCATTGGACGCCTCGATCAAGCGTGGATCAATTTTCTCAAGAGCCGCATACAGCGGCAAGATCATAAATGGCAAAAAGTTGTACGTTAGTCCGGCTACAACGGCAAATCCCGTGTTGAGAATTCGATCATCGGGTAACAAATGCAAAAAATTAAAAAATGATGTGATGAACCCTTCGTCCGCGAGGATTGTTTTCCAGGCGTAGGTTCGCAGCAGGAAAGAAGCAAACGAGGGAGCGATAACAAGTACCAGCATGAGTGCACGCCAACGACCGGCTTTGAAAGCAATGAAATAGGCCAGGGGGTAGGCAATGATTAGCGCGAACCCAGTGGCAATTCCAGCGTAAACAAATGAGCGAAGGAATTGCGGCCAGTATTCCAATAACGCATCGGAGTAGTTACTAATTTGAAAAGCTGGAACGTACTGTCCCGATTGTCCCGCAACGGGGGCCTGCAAACTGGTCAAGAACAACGTAACAAACGGAATGGCAAAAAAGATGGCTAGCCAAGTCATACCAGGAAGCAATAGCAAATAACCGGTTCGAGACTTTCTTTGAGCGACCACAACACCCGTGGCTTTTGTTGAAGGGAGGACCGCGGCCACGTTTAGGCTCCTGCTGCCATCGCCTGCGCCGTGGTTGCCAAGAGAGTTTCCCCACCGGCAAGCCCGAAGGTGTGCTCGGGCGCCCAGTGAATCAACACTCGATCACCCACACTAGACCGGTCTCCAACGATCACATTCTGCTCAAACACCGTGATGTTTTGGGCCCACGGCAGCGTGATCAAATATTGAGTTGACACACCTGCATAGGAAACGTCAACAACTGTACCTTCAAGGGAGTTGTTGCCGACCGGAATCTTCTCACGGTCATGCAGATCGAGAACCGTCATTTTTTCGGGACGGATACCTACAATTATTTCATCACCCGTTGCTGAGTTGCGTTGTGCTGGAACCAAGAATTTAGTTCCATTGGCCATCACTTCCAGCATGTGTGAATCACTCTTCATGCGAGTGCCTGCAAATAAATTGGACTGTCCCAAAAAGTTTGCAACGAAAACCGTCTTCGGTAATTCATAGATCGAAGCCGGGTCACCAAGTTGCTCAATCCGACCTGCGTTCATGACAGCGATCGTGTC
>CAMCYV010000051.1 GCA_945885645.1 Bifidobacterium breve
CAGCTTGTTCGCCCGCAAAAGGTCCTAATCCAAAGCGCATGTCATGCCCTCCCTGCTGTGCTTAGTGCTGGCGCAACTTCGGTCGCCAGTAATTCCATGGCGCGATGCCTGTCTTCCGGTGATTCAGAAACCATGTGTGTACGAGCTACAACAAAGTTCACACCCACGGATTCGAGATTTTTCAGGCGCCTAATAACCGTTTCAGGCGTCCCAATTGCCGCATTGTTGCGAATTACTCCTTCAGCAGCTTTACGCAAAGCATCTGGTTGATCGAAGCCGAGCGAATTACCATTTTCATCGGAGAGATAACGCCACCCTCCAAGTTGCTCGAGTAGGAATCCGCGGAGTCGAGGAATAGTGACGGACTCGGCGCGAGCGGCAGATTTGTCAACCCACACATATCTAAGAATTCCAAAGCGCACTTTGCTGCTGTCTACTCCAGCTGATTGAGCAGTCTTGTGGTAGAGCTCCACAAGTTGACCCGCGCGCTTGTCATCGTGTGCATCAGAAAGGAGCAGGTTGAGGCCCCTGCGAGCAGCCCGCTCGACGGCTTTTTCACCCACAGCTGCAACCCAGATCGGAACGGGGTCTTGTACAGCCTCTGGCGTAATACGTTGTGCGGCATCGCCTCTATCCGGTGAGTAAACAGGACACTCGCCAAAGGGGGCCTTGCGTGCAGATGCAGCCAAAATATCAAGGGCCTCTTCCATTCGACCGGCGCGCTTCTTGCGTGAAATCCCCACGGAATCAAACTCAATATCGCGGTAGCCGAGTGCAACCCCAAAGTCAAGGCGTCCATGGGATATCTGATCGAGCGTGTTCACGCCTTGGGCAATGCGCAATGGGTCATGTTGTGGCAGGAGCAGGCATCCCGTACCAATGCGAAGACTCTGTGTTGCGCCAGCAATGTAGCCACCGGCGGTAAGGAGTGATGGCAAGTAGCCGTCATACCAAAAGCGGTGTTCGGTAAGCCACAGGGACTCAAAGCCAACATGCTCGGCGAATTGAGCATCTTCTGCTAACCGCCGATACAAAGTCGAGTGTGCCAGGGGAGCATTGCGCGTACTCTGCATGCCCCACAATCCAACTCCAAACTCCATGGAATGCTCCTTACTACCTGAGGGAAAGATTATTGGTGGTACTTTAGTACCAACCCTTGTGGTAATCAACCTATTTTAATAGAATTATTTCACGAAAATTTATTCACGATGTCCAATTTGGAAAAATTCTTCTGAGCCAAAAATTACACGTACTTTCGATACATTTATAAGGGGTCCCGAAAAATGAATTCACGCGGCACCGCCGCCGTCGTTGGCGGCTCACTCGGTGGGTTAACAACTGCCCTTCTTCTACGCAAGGCCGGATTCACCGTTACCGTCTTTGAGAGAAGTCCCCGCGAACTGGACGGTCGCGGAGGTGGAATCGCCCTTCAGCCAGAGATGTTGCGTTGGTTCAAGGAATTCAGTTCACAAGACCCGGCTAAATTAGCTATCAAATCAAAGGCCCTGCGATATTTGGGTCCAAACAACTCAATCGCCTATGAAGATCCCGTTCAATGGTGGTTTAGTTCGTGGAGCACCCTCTATCGCGCATTATTGCTTGACTTTGGACGAGACGACTACCACCTCGGACACGCGGTTGTCGACATACAACAAGATCTCGATAAAGCAACTTTAACTTTTGAGAATGGTAATTCCGCATCATTTGATTTTGTCATCTTCGCTGATGGAATCACGTCGACCGGTAGAAACCTCATGTTTCCTGAGGTGAGCCCGGGGTATTCCGGGTACATCGGGTGGAGAGGCACGGTAATTGAAAGTGAGTTAAGTGAGGAGTCCATGGAACTCCTGGGCGATGCACTCGGCTATTGCTTCGTCGATGATGGGCATATCTGCATGTACCCGATCCCCGGCCCAAACGGTGAACTCAATATCGGGTCACGGCTCATGAATTACGTGTACTACCAAAATGTTCCAGAAGGCGCTCTTCTTGATGACATGATGACAGGCATTGATGGCGTCCGCGGGCTCGTTTCCGTTCCCCCTGGCAAGGTACAAGAAAAATACATCGATGAGATGAAAGCCCATGCCGCGGCAACTCTTCCACCCGCCACAGCAGAATTAGTCAACAAGACAGCGCAACCTTATGTTCAGGTAGTTTTTGACGTCCGAGTTGAGAATATGGTGACCGGAAGAGTTGCCCTTCTCGGAGACGCTGCATTCGTTGCACGACCACATGCAGCGGCAGGAAGCGCAAAAGCAGCTGACGACGCGTGGGCATTGTTTGATGCTTTCAATAACAGCGACTCCGATATTCCTACCACACTGGCAAGTTGGGAAACGGGCCGTTTGGAAGTTGGCCACAATCTCATTGACCGGGTCACTCGGATGGGGAGTCGGGCCCAGTTTGAACACAATTGGGATCCATCCGAGTTGGATTCGCGATTCGGATTAAAAGGAGGACTACTTCAACCACAATATTAAGTATGCGCAATCCCACTTATCTATAGCATTAGCATGCAACCCCAATATCTACTGTCATAGGAGACATCATGAAGGGACTTGTTTACAACGAGCCTGGCTCAATCACGTGGTCCGATCGACCTGATCCAAAAATTCAATCTGACACAGACATCATCATGCGGGTGACCACTACGACCATCTGCGGGTCTGATACTCACATCATTAAGGGTGGGGTTCCTGACACTCCCCACGGCACAATTTTGGGCCATGAAGGCGTTGGTGTTGTTGAAGAAGTTGGATCCGCCGTTCGAAGCGTAAAGGCAGGAGATCGCATCCTTGCCACCTGTGTAACAGCCTGCGGATTTTGCCGCTTCTGCACATCCCAGCAATACGGCCAATGCCTCAATGGCGGTTGGGCTCTAGGGCACTTGATCGATGGCGTGCAAGCCGATTTTGCTCGCATCCCATTCGCGCAAAACTCTACTTACAAGATTCCCGACGCACTATCTGATGAACAAGTGGTCTTCCTAACAGACATCTTGGCAACCGGTTACGAAGTTGGCGTCCTCATGGGACAGGTAGCACCGGGTGACACGATCGTCATTGTCGGCGCAGGCCCGGTTGGACTTGCAACAGTTCTGACCTCGAAGTTGTTCTCCCCAACAAATATCATCGTTGTGGATCTCGTGGAATCAAGATTGAAGAAAGCCCTCGAACTAGGCGCAACACATGCCGTCACTCCCGACAAGGCTCACGACATTGTCAATTCCTTGACCGATGGATTGGGTGCAGACGTCACTATCGAAGCTGCCGGTTTCCCTGCGCCATTTGAATTGGCTGCAGATCTCGTGCGGTCGGGCGGGCGTATTGCCAACATTGGTGTGCATGAAGAACCAGCGACCCTGCACCTTGAAAAATTGTGGGCGAAGCAGGTCACGATCACGACAGGTATCCCATCTGCCTTGTCCGTGCCTCAACTCATGAAAGCAATTGAGTCAGGGACCCTAGACGGAACAACCATGATCAGTCATCGCATGCCGTTGTCTGATACTGTCGAAGGTTACAACGTATTCAAGAATGCTGCGACAACTAACGCCCTCAAGGTGGTGCTCACTGCATGACCGATCATTCAACCGCTCACCTAAAAAATCTTCCGATTGCTGGGGACTTAATCGGGGAGAACTTTGAAGGTTGGTCAGACTCGATTAAAAAAGAATTTAAGGAGCTCTCAACCGATGGGCACGTAGGTTCCAAGTTGCTCTTTGAGAACCATCGTGTTCGTGTTTGGGAGATTAGGCTCCAACCGGGTCAACGCTGGCATGCACACTGTCACGCACTTGACTATTTTTGGACCGCAATTACAGCTGGAAGGAGTCGTCAACGCACATTCGACGGCGCCACCCGTGAAGTTTCCTACCAGCCAGGCGATACGCGATTTTATGCATTTGGCCCTGGCGAATCGCTACTTCACGATCTAGAAAATATTGGCGAAACTGAATTAGTCTTCAGCACGGTGGAACTCATCGAGGGTTCAAATACCCCTCTTCCCCTCAGTGACTAAGTACTGATTCTAGAAATATGGCGGCCTAGATTTTTAGGCCGCCATATTTTTATCTCTAATGGTGCACCTGGCTCAAATAATGTGGACGGCAATTTTTACAATTTTGTTGCGATCTTTGCAAGTGCCTGTCCCATCGCGATAGCATCTCCATCTTCTACACAGAATTCCAGGACGGTGCCGGCAATTGTCGATTGTACTTCGTGAAACATCTTCATGACTTCTACTAAGGCGATGACATCGCCTACAGCTATCTCCTGGCCAAGTTCAACCAAGGGATCAGAGCCCGGGTCTGTTCGGCGATAAAAAATTCCTGGGAATGGGGCCAAAATTTCTTGTGAATCAGACACGGTCCCTCCAACATAAATTGTGATTACGCAATTGAATTCACTAATTCGGCAATGTTTCTCAAGCGTTGTGCTCGCTCGGAGCGAAGTTGCAATGCGGTCTCCAGGCTCACGGATTCAAATGAAACGGTTTCAGGAAATTTCATTTGAGAAAGGATGTCCAAGTCAACTGAGATAACGGTCGCTAGTGTGGCGTAGCCACCCCCGGTCACGGCATCTCGCATTAGGCAGATCAGTTCCAAACCGCTTGGAGCTTGGAGTGAACCAACCGGGTAGCCGAGATTCACAACGTTACTGGGATCTGAACCGGCTCCAAATGGCTGTCTACGTTCAACAAAACTCAATTGATCGCCTTTAAGGCGATAGCCGGTTCTATTTGCTTCAGTAGAAATTGTGAATGGCTTTGAAATAAGTAACTCTTGCGATTGAGGGTCTAGTAGGTAATGACATAGACCCGAAACAATCCGTATTTCTTGATGGGCGCGAGGGGTGACGCGTAAATCTTCGGGGATTTCACAACCCACTCTCACCTCCTTCGGTTCACTATCCTGAAGAATTTCTAACCGATCCCCTGGCTTGAGTACTCGACCTTCATAGCCTCCTAGGTGAGAGGCAACGTACGTTGATCTACTACCCATCATTGGTTTAACGTTTATGCCGCCCGTGATAGCAAGATAGTTCCGAACACCAGCAATCGCTCCTCCAAAGGCAAGCACTTGCCCTTTCTTCACAGAAACAGATGTCCACAGGGGGATTGAAATTCCATCAAGAGTGATGTCGACTGATGCGCCGGTCAAAGCAACATTCGCATCTTGTTCGAACTCTAAAGTTGGTCCAAGAAATGTAGTCTCGAGTACCGCTGCGTCGGGATTATTTCCCACCAAAATATTGGCCACGGCGCTCGAGTACTGATCCATTGATCCTGAGGGTGGGAACCCGACCCCGTAGAACCCAAAACGTCCACGATCCTGCACCGTCGTGTACAACCCTGGTTGTACGACTGTGATCATGGCAATGCCTCCGCCAGTGTCAGCGGATAACCTATTGGGTCCTCACGAAACCTTGATAGATCAAATTCAAGAACCCCAATCCGATATTTGTAGGTGCCGGCTTCGACCTGCTGGCGAATTTCCTCGTACTCTCCCATGTCGATTGGTCGGTACTTAAAGATGTCTCCGCCTTTGGGGAGCACTGCATTTGTCTCAAAAGGTCCAAATGGCTGCTTTGCTTCGTACACGGGAACGGCGCAGCGGCCCAGCAGTTGAAATCCACCGGCCCCCTGAACCGGATAGATCGTGCTAAAAGCACCGCCGAAACCTAGCGCTCGATCAGGGGTATCTGTTCGGGGTCTTACGTATTTGGGTGCCTCTAACTGCAAGTCCTTTGGAACAAGTTGATAACACTCAGCATTTCCTGGCATAAACGCGACAAAAGTTGCAATATGAAGTCGCGAAGAATGCGCGCTAATGAATTCGTCAACCGACGCAAAACCATTTATGCGAGCGCAGTATTCAAGGTCACTCGCATTGGGATCTTGATGTCGATCCCGAAACCGCATAAGAACATCATGTGACCACGGATCCTGATAGAGAATCGGCATTTCGATAATGCGACTCTCAATCACGAGTTTGGATTCCTGCGCTTTTCTTTCATGGATTTCCTCGAGTATCGGAAGTACTTCGCGCGGATCCCGAATATCGGGGTCAATTCTCACCATGTAGGAAACGTGAGCTGGGCAGATATCCGTTACGCCAGAAATCTCAGCGGATGACACAGCATCGGTCAAAGCAATTACTCGAAGAGTGGCTTCTAAGTCCATGTCGGTTGCAACTTCAACAAAGATGAATTCGTCTCCTCCGAAGCTCGCCTGAGATCCGTCTACGAATTGGGTGTAAGTGCTCATGTGCCGCTGCGCAAGTCGAGTTGAACTCCTTGAGAGCCATCTTCGTTGTAATTCAGATCCGCTGAGGCGTCAAATACGACATTTCCGCTCCAACTCCATTTCTTCACGAGCCGAGTGTACGCAATAACCTGTGAAAGTTCATGAAAGTTCACGAATCTCATTTATTCATTTATTGACTCTGCAAGCAGACGAATTGTCGGCCCCACTATTAATAGTGAGGCCGACATGTTCGTCTTAGTTGTAACGTATTGCTAAGCCTTTGGCTGGAATGCCCACTCCGCCCAAGGAAGCGCGTCACCTGCGTACTTCGTGGCCCGAACATCACCTGACCGAGCGTGGCCCTCAAATAGCTCAACTCGACTTGCCCTGCCGCACATGCGCCCGAGCTCGGTGCTTGAATCTGTATTAACAACTTCTTGGTAAGTAACCGTTTTGAGGTACTTACCAACCCACAAACCTCCTGTGAATCGAGCGCTCTTGCGGGTTGGAAGCGTGTGGTTTGTGCCGATCACTTTGTCGCCGTATGAGACGCATGTTCCTTCGCCCAAGAAAAGTGCGCCGTAATCTGACATTTTTTCGAGAGCTTCTCGAGGATTATCCATCAGAATTTCCACGTGCTCACTGGCGATTTCATCTGCCAGAGCGAATGCTTCATCTCTACTTCCAACGACTATTACTTGACCGTGATCGCGCCAAGCGGGACCCGCCATGTCATTTGTTGGCATATCGGGCAAGATGCGATCAATGTATTCCATGGCCTTGCGGGCGACTTCTTCCGAAGTAGATATGAGAATCGCTGGAGAATCTGGACCGTGTTCGGCCTGACTCAAAAGGTCAACGGCAACTATGAATGGGTCTGCATTTTCGTCAGCGACAACAAGGATCTCAGTGGGTCCGGCGAAAAGGTCAATACCGACTTCACCGAACAATTGACGCTTTGCTTCGGCAACGTAAGCGTTACCGGGACCAGCAAGCATGTCTACCTTCTTAATTGTTTCCGTTCCTATGGACATTGCCGCAACGGCTTGAACACCACCCAATAGGTAAATGTCGTCAGCTCCGGCAAGATACATCGCTGCAATAGTTGCTGCGGGAATCTCACCTCGAATGGGAGGAGTGCATGCAGCAACGTGGGGAACACCCGCAACCTTCGCGGTGACCACAGTCATGTGAGCGGATGCAACCAATGGGTACCTGCCACCCGGGACATATGCGCCCGCTGCATTCACGGGAATATTCTTTTGCCCAAGGAATACACCAGGCATGGTCTCAACTTCAAAATCTTGAAGCGAGTCTTTTTGGAGCTGGGCAAAAGCACGAACATTTGCTTGCACGGCTTTGATGTCATCAATAACTTGAGCTGGTACGCCACCAATAATGCGCACTATCTCTTCCTCGGTGAGCTTAAAGTTCTCTGGCGCCCAATTGTCAAATTTCTTGGAATACTCGCGAACTGCTTCATCTCCCCGAACGCGAATGTCTGCGATTACTCCCGCCACGACATCACTTACTTCAGCCCGGGCCGCGGATACCGTCTCTTTACCCACTGCTGCTTTCAATACCTTCGCCATGACCGCTCCCTTGCCTCGTAGTATGGGATTAACTATTATTTGCATACGTATGCATGTCAAGTGGGACGGAGAAAAATGGCGATTACGAGCCATGATGTCGCACGATTGGCTGGAGTCTCCCAACCAACTGTTTCACGGGCACTTCGAGACCAATGGGGGGTCTCGGCCTCCACGCGGCGAAAGGTGCGAGAAGCAGCTCGAAGCCTTGGATACGTCCCTATTCAAGCTGGTCGATCACTATCAACGCAAACTTCAGGCCGGATCGGGATCGTCAGCGCAGAGCTTTCCAACCCTTTCTACCCTGCAATCATCGAACCACTGCATGATGAACTCGCCAACCTAGGATTTCGCACAATTTTGGTTACAGATCGCGGGCACGAACCCGTCGAATTGGAGCCGATAATCGATGGCTCACTCGACGGCGTCATTCTCACGACAACAGACTTGACCAGCCAACTCCCATATGAATTGCATCGCAGGGGTGTCCCGTTCGTTCTATTGAATCGGGAGACGAGCGATCCTATCTACGATGCATGTGTCGTAAATAATGTTAGCGGGGTTTGGGACTTATCAAAGTTGCTCGTTGGAATGGGTCACGAACGAATAGGAGCGATCTTTGGCCCAGACACTGCAAGCACTGGATTGGCCCGTCGCACCGGCTTCGCTCGAGCAGTTGAGCGCCTTGAAGTTGGCCTTCCCAATTCACTTACGTTTAGCGGACCCTTTTCATTTTCAACAGGTTTCCAAGGGTTTCAATACCTTTGGGAGCAAAAGCCAACCGCAATATTTTGTGGAAATGACGTCATCGCCTTAGGAGCGATGAGTGCCGCTGCATCATTGAAGGTGAAGATACCTGA
>CAMCYV010000052.1 GCA_945885645.1 Bifidobacterium breve
CCGGCATCGTTTTGAAGTTGCTAATGAGTACCGAGATCAATTGAGCAATGCTGGTTTGAGTTTTTCTGGCACCTCTCCTGACGGTCGCCTTGTTGAATTCGTAGAGTTGCCTGCCGACATCCACCCCTACTACATCGGAACCCAGGCCCACCCTGAATTGCGCTCTCGCCCAACCCGCGCCCACCCATTATTTATCGGCCTTGTTGAAGCGGGGATTGCGCGGGCGCATGCCTTGCAACAGGAATTCTCTGCGGCGGACGTTTAGGCCTAGTACGTGCTCACTTTTTGGAGCGGAACAGTTAAGGATTCTTTAGAGCCGGCCACACTCGTTGACAACGAGACAGTTCATGTTGGTGGAAAGTGGAAGGTTAATGTAGAAACAATCGACATTGCCGGACAGCGTGTAAAACGCGACATCGTGATCCATCCCGGCGCTGTCGCCATACTCGTTCTCAATGACCGTGATGAAGTACTTTTGATTCGCCAATATCGGCAAGCATTAGGGATGTTCCTCTTCGAGACGCCTGCAGGGTTACTTGATATTCCTAACGAGAACCCGCTCGATGCCGCCCAACGCGAGCTAGCTGAAGAAGCAGGTGTTCGGGCTGACCGATGGGACACATTGGTTGATTTCTACAACTCACCCGGTGGTTCCAGTGAAGCCATCCGAATTTACCTGGCACGCGAGATCGCTGAACTCTCCGATGGGCGAGTCGTCACGGGGGAGGCCGAAGAGATAGACCTTCCATGCGTCTGGATTCCGCTGGAGCGGGCCGTGGAATTGGTATTGGGTGGCGATTTGGGCAATCCCACCGCTGTAGTTGGCATTTTGGCCGCATGGGCTTGGCGCTCGGATTCGCGTCGAGTACTGCGTGGGGCTGATGCGCCCTGGACTGCGCGGGAGGGGCTGAAATCAATTGGCAGGCTTCCACCGGTGTAGATTCGTGTAAGCGGTCGAAATTATGAAAAAGAGGCAACTGTGCGCATTGGGATCCCCAAGGAAATCAAGAACCACGAGTACCGGGTAGCAATCACTCCGGCCGGCGTACATGAACTTGTGACCCACGGCCACGAAGTCGTCATCGAGGTTGGTGCCGGAATCGGTTCGTCAATCCCCGACACGGCTTACACCAATGCTGGAGCGGTCATTCTTGACACCGCGGATGCAGTGTGGGAAACCGCAGACATGATCCTCAAAGTCAAAGAGCCCATCGCACCCGAGTATCACCGCATGCGCGAAGGCCAAGTCATCTTTACTTACCTCCATCTTGCCGCATCAAGGGAATGCACGGACGCACTCATAGCATCAGGGGCAACCGGAATTGCCTACGAAACCGTCGAACTTGCTGACGGATCACTTCCACTGCTGGCGCCGATGTCGGAGGTCGCTGGACGGCTCGCGCCTCAGGTAGGTGCCCACTCGCTGATGCGCGCACACGGTGGGCGCGGAGTCCTGATGGGTGGTGTCTCAGGGGTTTATGCAGCCAAGGTCGTTGTTCTGGGAGCAGGTGTTGCGGGCATGAATGCAGCCGCAATTGCCCTCGGCATGCAAGCCCAGGTTCTGCTCCTGGACAAAAACATTGCTCGATTGCGTCAAGTCGACGCGATTTACCAAGGTCAGATGCAGACAGTTGCCTCAAATGCTTTCGAGATTGAGCAAGCGGTCCTCGATGCCGACATGGTTATCGGTGCTGTACTTGTACCCGGAACCAAAGCACCAAAGTTGGTTTCTAATGAATTGGTGTCACGCATGAAACCAGGCTCAGTTTTGGTTGATATCGCGATTGATCAAGGTGGCTGCTTTGAGGATTCCCGTCCAACAACACATGCGGAACCCACCTATGAGGTGCACAACTCGGTCTTCTACTGCGTGGCCAACATGCCGGGCGCCGTGCCCCACACCTCAACCTATGCGTTAACGAATGTAACCCTGCCATATGCAGTCGCCCTCGCTGACAAAGGTTGGAAGCGGGCCTTGATTGAGGATCCAGCCTTGGCATTGGGCTTAAACGTCCAAAACCACAAGGTCACCTACGCAGCGGTTGCCGAATCGTTCGACTACCCACTCGTCAATATCGCTGAGGTACTGGCCTGAACGTAGAGCGGGCGATACGCGGATACCTCGATCATGTCAGTATTGAGCGAGGGCTTTCCGCCAACACTGTCAGCGCCTACACGCGAGATTTGGGTCGCTATCAGAATTGGTGTAGTGAGCACGACCTCATAACGCTGGATGACATTGACGCTAACGCGGTAAGTGATTTCGCATCTTCACTTTTCCCGAGCCTGAATGCTGCAAGCGCAGCCAGAACAGTGGTCTCCGTTCGAGGTTTCCACAAGTTTTGTGTCTTAGAGGACTGGACCGTGTCAAATCCGGCAGTTGATGTTCACCCTGTTTCCATACCGCGCCGGCTACCAAAAGCCATGCCGTATGAGTCAATCGTGCTTCTCATTGAAGGAACTAATGCGAGTGACCTTCCAGATCGCGATAGGGCGATGATGGAATTGCTCTACGGCACAGGTATGCGCATCTCGGAGTTAACCAATTTAAGTATTGATGACATTGATCCTGACTCCGGAACCGTCATCGTTACAGGAAAGGGAAATAAGCAGCGGCTGATCCCTGTTGGCACCTATGCGATTGAGGCCATCAGCAAATATGTACAAGGGGAGCGACACGACTTAGCGGTCAAAGGGTCGGGGAACCACAGGCTTTTCCTCAACCGTCGTGGAAAACCAATTTCTCGTCAAAGTGCTTGGGAGTGCGTTAGCCAAGCCGCCCTACGAGCAGGCATCCCGGGCGTTAGTCCACATAGCCTTCGACATAGTTACGCCACTCACCTACTCGAGCGCGGAGCTGATGTCCGTACGGTCCAGGAACTGCTGGGGCACGCGTCAGTGACAACCACTCAGGTGTACACCCTGGTGAGCGTCGACACTCTTCGAGAGATCTATGCCTCATCGCACCCAAGAGCGAATTGATCTCGGCCGTCACGTTGTTGGGCCCGGTCGGCCATGCCAATCGGGGGAATATTTGTCAGGACACAGTAGGCTGGCGTCCATCATGAGTGAGGAATTTGAAGACACCAAATTGGCGGTCATCCCTGAGCCACCCACGCTGGAAAAACACGGCCCGGCCAGGGTGATTTCCATGGTCAACCAGAAGGGTGGCGTTGGTAAAACGACATCGACGGTGTCCCTTGGGGCGGCCTTGGCTGGATATGGTCGAAATGTGCTCCTCGTTGACTTCGATCCACAGGGTGCCCTGTCTGTCGCTTTAGGCATGAATCCAAATGAGATGGATCTCTCGATCTACAACTTACTGACCCAAAATGATTGCCATATCGGCGACGTAATCGTGAATACTCGCGTGCCGGGCCTTGACCTTGTGCCGAGCAACATTGACCTGTCGGCGGCTGAAGTTCAACTGGTGAGCGAGGTCGGCCGCGAGTACTCGCTTCAAAGGGTAATCGCACCCATCATCGATGACTACGACTTCGTTCTCATTGATTGTCAGCCGTCCTTAGGATTACTCACTCTGAATGCTCTTACCGCAAGCACCGAAGTGATTATTCCGATGGAGTGTGAGTACTTCGCCTTACGCGGTGTGGCCATGCTCAAGGACACGGTTGAGAAGGTCGTAACTCGGCTCAATCCAAACCTTCGAATCGTTGGAGTGCTGCCGACCATGTATGACCCACGCACATTGCACAGTCGCGAAGTTCTTGAGTCAGTGACCGAGGCTTTCGGCGAGATAGTTTTTACAACCACAATCAATCGCACTGTGAAATTCCCTGACTCAGCTGTTGCGGGTGAACCCATCACGACATTTGCACCGGGCAGCAGCGGAGCACAGGCGTACCGCAGGTTGGCGCGCGAGGTGCTTGCCAGGTGAATTGTTAGGTGAGTACTGAAGTCGTCGATGAAAGCATCAATGTAAAAGAAGGTTTCTCTGTACGCGTCGGGGACTTTGAGGGCCCATTTGATCTTTTGCTCTCACTCATTTCCAAACATAAACTTGAAGTAACCGAATTAGCGCTCCATACGGTCACTGACGAGTTCATTTCCCACATTCGAGGACAGGGTGAGAACTGGGACCTCGATGAAACCAGTAGTTTCCTTGTTGTTGCTGCAACACTCCTTGACCTCAAGGCGGCAAGGCTTCTTCCGCGAGGTGAAGTAGAGGACGAAGAAGATTTGGCATTACTCGAAGCTAGGGATTTGTTGTTTGCGAGAATTTTGCAGTATCGAGCTTATAAAGAAATCACCGTGCTGTTCACTCAAATGATGGGAACAGCAAGTAAATCCTTCCCACGCACGGTGGGACTTGAACCACAGTTCGCGGAATTGCTACCCGAGGTTTTACTAGGGATCGGCCCCGATCAGTTTGCGGCCATGGCGGCATTGGCTCTGGCCCCCAAACCCATCGAAGAAGTTGGTCTTGGGCACATCCATGTTCAGCGGGTGAGTGTTCGGGAGCAGGCAGCAATCATTGTTGAACGACTTCGGCGAGTGGGAACCACCACATTTCGGGCGCTCACCCAAGACTGCGATACCACGCTTCTCATTGTTGGCCGTTTCCTCGCACTGCTTGAGTTGTATCGGGAGCAGGCAGTGCTGTTCGAGCAAATCTCACCATTGGGAGATCTCACCGTGCGATGGGTCGGACAAAATGATGGTGACATCAATGTAACCGACGAATTTGACGTCGAACGGGACATTGATGCAGAAATAGAAGCAGAAGATATTGCAATAGAGGAATCAGGAGAAGTCGATGAGTGAGTCAGTCGAAGAAGTCACCGATGAGGTTTTTGAGGAGGCTCCAGACCTCGGTGCCCCAAGCCTAGGTGCCGCAATAGAAGCACTATTGCTGCTCACCGATGAGCCCATGCCTGCGATGGAGATAGCTCAAATAACAAAAGAGCCTCTTCCTGATGTTGAGCAAACACTTAAAGATTTGTCGGCGGAATACACCGAAGCAATGCGTGGGTTTGATTTGCGAGAGGTTGCCGGTGGTTGGCGTTTTTACACTCGCAGCGAGTGTTCACCGTTAATTGAACGTTGGGTGGTTGACGGGCAGCAGGCAAAATTGACCCAAGCTGCATTGGAAACCCTTTCGGTGATTGCCTACCGTCAGCCGGTCACCCGTGGCCGGGTCAGTGCCGTCCGTGGAGTAAATGTGGACGGAGTCATAAAGACCCTTCTCACGCGCGGCCTCATTCAGGAGGCGGGAACCGAAAACGAATCCGGAGCAATTTTTTATAAAACAACATCCTTCTTCCTCGAGCGTCTAGGAATCTCCTCCCTCGAAGACTTGCCTCCACTTGCAGAACACATTCCTGACCTCGCCGACCTAGACGCGGTGCTGGAGTCGGTTGCATCCGGTGACTGATACCGAAATCAGGCTCCAAAAGGTGCTGGCCGCGGCCGGGATCGGAAGCCGCCGCTCATGTGAAATCCTGATCGATCAGGGCCGCGTCAGCATTAATGGCGAGCCCGTCCGTGAGCAGGGTCGTCGGGTTGACCCTGAAGTTGACATCATTCACGTCGATGGCGAACGGCTCCAGACTAAGGCCGAGGTCGTGGTGTACGCGTTGAATAAACCAAAAGGCGTGTTGACCACCATGGTTGATGACCAAGGGCGCGCATGTGTTGGCGACTACGTCACCGAACTGGAACAACGAGTTTTCCACGTAGGCAGACTCGATGCCGACACCGAAGGATTGCTCCTCCTCACCAACGACGGTGAGTTGGCAAATCGACTCATTCATCCAAGTTTTGGAGTGGACAAAACCTACATAGCCACGGTTAAAGAACTCACAAATAAGGCACTTGCTGAGCTGACGAGTGGTGTTTTATTGGATGATGGAACAGCCCAGGCCACCAAAGCTCGGATAATTGATAGAACAAAGAATTCGGTTATGGTGGAGTTGGTCATTCATGAAGGTCGAAATCGAATCGTGCGTCGCATGTTTGACGCCGTCGGATCACCGGTAACCGCCCTTGTCCGCACAAAGATAGGCCCGGTGGCATTAGGGCAGCAAAGACCGGGAATTCTCAGGGTGATTAGTGGGCCACAGTTGCGGGCCCTTTACACCGCTGCCGGTTTGTAATCCACCTGATTAGACTCCACCAATGGCGATACGAGCGATTCGAGGTGCTACCTGCCTCACAGCAAATGAAGTTGAAGAGATGAATCAGGCGGTTGCAGAGCTGATTGACCAAATGCTTAATCGCAACAATGTCTCACCGGATGCGGTTATCAGCATTTTTCTGACTGGGACACCTGACCTCACTTGCGCCTTCCCAGCCGCTGGTATTCGTATTCATGGACTGACCGATGTGCCACTGATGTGTGCTCAGGAGATGGACGTTGATGGAGCATTAGAGCGAGTTGTCCGGATCATGGCGCAAGTAGAAACTGACCAGAATCGCAGCGAAGTAGAGCACGTTTACCTGCGCGGTGCCGAAGTATTGAGGGCGGATCTCGCGAAGTCTCAGGACAAGGACGCGCATGGCGCCTAGTGTCCACATTATTGGCTGTGGACTT
The DNA here is from genome assembly GCA_945885645.1 of Bifidobacterium breve. Classification (GTDB taxonomy): domain Bacteria; phylum Actinomycetota; class Actinomycetes; order S36-B12; family S36-B12; genus UBA4592. The sequence goes on from CAMCYV010000052.1 coordinate 6,551, forward strand.
ATCGGTACATCAATCGCTCTGTCCCTGAACGCATGCGGTTACTCGGTGAGCATTGAGGACATCAACGCTGATCATGTTAGCCAAGCGCTACAGATGGGGCTGCCGGAAACTGCTGCGGTAAAGCAGCCGCGACCAGAAATCGTTTTTGTCTGTGTTCCACCAAGTGCAGCAGCCAAGACACTCAATGAAGCTTTCGTCAATTATGGGGAATCACTATTGCTTGACGTTAGTTCAGTTCGTAATTCGATCATTGCGGAACTGAACGTTGAGCTCACCCGGAGTGGTCGGGTTATGGGTGCTCATCCGATGGCGGGTCGTGAAGTTGCAGGTCCCGGTGCTGCTCGTGCTGATCTGTTTCAAAATCGAATTTGGGTTTTGACACAGGGAAATGCTCAGTCACAGGCTCGAGCAACCGAACTTGTCACCCACATGGGTGGCGTGGTTGTCGCTATGAGCCCCGAGGATCATGATCGCGCGGTTGCTCTCATCTCACATGTCCCGCAACTTGTCTCAAGCACCCTCGCAGCCCAACTATTGGACGCCGATCAAGTGGATCTATCAATTTCGGGCGCTGGGTTAGCCGATGCAATCCGTATCGCTGGATCGGACCCTCAATTGTGGGGTGACATTTTGTACGGGAATGCCACTGAGATTTCCCGGATCCTACGCAGAGTGAGCACTGAACTTGCCGAATTGTCCACAGCTCTTGAAACCCATGACCGGGAACGGGTAGAACTCACACTTCGGGCCGGGAATAGAGGAAAACTAAGGATTCCCGGCAAGCATGGAACTGGACAGAATCGATTTGAATCGGTAAACGTCATGATCTCAGATCAGCCGGGTGCACTCGCTGAACTGTTTTCCGGTGTTGGCGCACTCAACATCAACCTTGAGGATGTGCGAATAGAGCACGTTATGGGTGCTCCAAGCGGAATCGTGCAACTCTTTGTACCGGTTGGGCAATCAGAAGCCCTCGATCAGGGACTGCAGGACCAGGGTTTTGATACTCGAGGACGGCAATGACATCAAAAACTCTTGCCCTTGACGGTCCCGCAGGGTCAGGAAAGTCATCTGTGAGTAGAGCAGTTGCTCAGCGACTTGGCTGGGTCATGCTCGATACCGGCGCAATGTACCGCGCAATCACCTGGGCTGTGCTTCAAGCCAATATCGATCTCCATGATCGGGCTGCGATTGCGCAGCAGGCGTTGAGCACAACAATCGAAATCACGACGGATCCGCGGTCTTTCAATATCGCGGCAAACGGAGTGGATGTCACCAAGGCAATTCGCTCACCAGAGGTGACAGCCGCCGTCAGTGCGGTAAGTGCGGTGCCTGAAGTGCGCGAACTCCTTGTCCAACTTCAACGTGAAGCTGTCGCAAATTCTGACTTTGGGATAGTGATTGAGGGACGCGATATCGGCACCGTGGTCCTTCCCGATTCAAGGCTTAAGGTGTTTCTCACCGCGACACCTGAGGCCCGGGCAAAAAGACGCAGCCTCGAGGTGGACCCGTTAGCCGATAACCAGATGATTGCCCAAACCCAAGAGGAATTGTTGAGCCGTGACGAGAAGGATTCCGGTCGTGAGCACTCACCCCTGAAGCCAGCCTTGGACTCACGGATAGTGGATACTAGTGAGCTGAGCCTGGAACAAGTAGTAGATCAGCTGGTTATCTTGGCGCACGAGACATATTCTTGAGTCCACTTTCACAAGCCCTCTGCAGAACTAGGTAGCGCACCTGTGTACTTTGGGGAGTCGTCGCAGTGGCGCGTACCCAAGTGAAATCGAATTATATGTGAAGGCGAGCGAGCAGCGACATGGATGACAACGAATTCGAACCGGGTGATCCGGCAGATTTTATAGACGATACATCTGATTTTGAGCCGATGGATGAGGATGCCTTACTCGCGGCTGCGCTGATAGCAGTCCGTGAGGAATTTGGTGATTTTGATGCCGATCTAGCCGATCTTGCTTCAACCGCAAACCTTCCCGTCGTGGCAATTGTGGGTCGCCCCAATGTGGGCAAATCAACCCTGGTGAACCGCATGATTGGTCGCCGGGAAGCCGTTGTGGAAGACGTGCCCGGAGTGACGCGCGATCGAGTGAGTTACGA
>CAMCYV010000053.1 GCA_945885645.1 Bifidobacterium breve
GCTAGTCGTCGTCTGATCTTTGCGATCATCCCCTCCACCCTGAAGGAAAGGGCCGGAAGTCGTTGGGTCGATACCACCCCCTCCAATGTCCAGTGGATCCGCGCCCTGCATGCACTCCTGCCCGAGGCGAAATTCGTACACATGATGCGCGACGGACGTGATGTCGCGGTCTCGTTCGCAAGCAAGCAATTTGGGCCGGATGATCCACTCGAGGCGCTGGAGAAATGGGGGGAGCGAATGCTCCGCTCATTCGCGGAGGAGAGCGAGGTTCCCGCAGGCGTTGTGATCAGGGTCGACCTCGCCGATTGGGTGGGCCCGGACGGCATCGACTCGCTCCGCTCAGTTTGTGACTTCCTCGGGGCAGACCGCGATGCGGGACTTGAGAACTGGTTCAGTGCGAATGTCACTTCCGATGCGATGCATGGCGGTCGTTGGCAGCGCGACCTCACCACTGAGAGTGCCGAGGCGCTGGAACGCCGCTACACAGACTGGTGCGAACTGCTCACCGAGAGGTATCCGCAGTTTCCAATGCCCCGCGCCATGTGAGGTTGGCGACCATCCGCGTTGTCGAACCGCTGTCGGAGCATTGAACATCCCAGGCGCGCTGGGGAGGTAGTTCCTTTCCTTGATACGACATCACCGCAATTGCCTTGGCGTCGATCTCGCGACCATCAGCCGTGCAGGCAACCTCAACAATCGCCCCACCAGGTGTTGTCATCCGGCTCACTCTGCTACTACCCGCTTCACGCGATGGGCTCCACTCGGGAGCAAATTGCCAGTGCTGAATCCATTGTTGGTTGACGTCATCAGAGGTGGCAACATCTTGTATCCGTAGACGGTCCACGCCAAACACCACGGTGCGACTCTGTCGGACTTCTCCTTTGCTGACGAGTTCGTACGCATTGGCCCCACGCTGGCGACCTTTCATCGGATCGTCATTGGATCGACCAACAGCTTCGAGCACCGAGTGAGCTGCTACACCTCGGCTCCAGGTGAGTGCCGTGGCATTCTTTTTGTCAGCAGTTCCGCGGTCAGAGAGAACGGGAGTGCCGCGCGTGAACCACGTAATCGATCCCTTGTCCACGTGTCCGTGCATTGCCCGCGGCGGTCCGAACCGCAGGGTGTAGTGCATACCCGACTTCGTGTCCGCCGCCCATCCCTCTTCCGGGCACCACAGACCCCCACCTGTGGACTGCTGGTTGCCTTTACTTCCGTCCCCGATTTCCTCGAGGACACCATCGGGTCGGACGAGAGCACTTCCGGCTTGGGCAACCATGTGATGCCTGGGTAGGTCAATCTCTTTTGCAAGTTTTTCCCATAGCCGCGCGTTGTAAAGGTGATAGGCGCTCGACTGCTCACGACTGATACCACAGTCTGAAAACACTTCGTTGTAGTCGCGCAGGATCCGCTGACGAGCCTTCGCGGCCCACTCGGGTCGCTCGAAAGTTGTGGCTGCTTCAAGAAGGACCAGATTCGACTGAGCCCCGTGATTGTGCGGCTTGTGCAATGGAAGGCCGCTGTAACGGCGGTCGTCGAGCAGTGCCGTTCCTAGGATGTCTGCGGTTGTGACGAAAATTGACGCGGGAGCGGCACGGTTCAGGCAGATCATGGTTTCCAATCGCCGCCGGATCTGCCCTTCCGTCCACCCCGAACTCTGGCTTTGAACTTTCGTTGCGGTCGGTCCCGGATCAGGGAACGTGCGTGCGACGAGCGAGACAATCGATGCCGCAGTTTCCGGTTGGCGCGAAGCTATGGGTATCAGCCACGCGAGCGAATGGAACCATAGTGAATCCTGTGCCGATTCCGCCCGAAAAGTTCGAAGGCCGGAAGTTGTCAAAGGTACCCGTTGTGATCCCCAGTCGAGCCAGGTCATGGTCTCGGCCGGATTTCCGGTGAACTCGGCAGTCTTTTGTGATAGCCGTTCACAGACGCCCGCGGTTATCTTTTCCGTTGATGAGCCAACTGAGGCCAGTGTTGCCGATGAGGCAGGTCCGACAACTCCGCCAACAAATGAGCCGGCGGTAAGGATGACAGCCACTGCAGCGACGATGCCGAAATTGGGCCTGGTACACCCCCGACTTGACATTGGTGCATTATCTACTGCATGGGCGACCCTGTCGTAGCAGTGGTCGGCCTCGGTTACGTCGGTCTCCCGCTTGCGGCGAGAGCAGTTGAGGCCGGGCTTCGCGTGGTGGGTGTCGACATTGACGCCGACCGAGTTGTGGCACTTAACGACGGTCGCTCGCATATCGATGACCTCACTGACGCCAATGTCCGCGCAATGCTTGACCTCGGGTTTCACGCCACGACGTCGGTGAGCCCTGAAGACGCTATCGATGTATTCGTCATCTGTGTTCCCACGCCGCTATTGCCCGGTGGCGGACCGGACCTGAGTGCCGTGTGGGCTGCAGGAGCTGACATCGCAAGATCTCTGCGGCCAGAGGCACTCGTCGTGCTGGAGTCGACCAGCTACCCAGGAACTACCGAGGAAGAGTTGAGACCGATTCTTGAGTCCGGCGGCCTTGTCGCGGGTCTTGACTTTGCCCTCGCTTTTTCTCCCGAACGCATTGACCCCGGGCGGCAGACTCATGACTTCGCCTCGGTGCCCAAGGTGGTCGGTGGTCTCACGCCTGCGTGCCGCGATAGGGCGGCCGAGTTTTATGGCCGTTTGGTCACCACGGTGGTCACCACCCGTGGACTACAAGAGGCCGAGATGGCCAAACTGATCGAGAACACTTATCGGCATGTCAACATCGCGCTCGTCAACGAGATGGCACGCTTTTGTCACTCCCTTGGGATCGACCTGTGGGATGCGATCGAAGCTGCCGCCACTAAGCCGTTCGGTTTCCAGCGTTTCGATCCCGGCCCCGGCGTTGGGGGTCACTGCATCCCAATCGACCCGAACTACCTCAGTCACTATGTAAAGGAGCAGACCGGTGAGACGTTCAGATTTGTCCACCTCGCGCAGGAGATCAATGCCGCCATGCCTGAGTTCGTCGTGGCGCGAGTACAGCAACTGTTGTCCGACCGAGGGATCGCATTGTCGGAGGCTCGGGTTCTGCTGATTGGGGTGACTTATAAAGCCGATGTCGCAGACGATCGCGGTACTCCCGCTCTGCCAATCGCAACTTCCTTAGCGACTGCCGGCGCGCAGGTGCTGTTCCACGATCCCGTTCTCCCGAACTGGACCGCCGGTGATGTCCCGCTGGTGGCGGTGCAGTTGATCGACCATGCATTCGATGCTTGTGATGTCGCTGTGCTGCTGCAAGCACATCGAGTTCTTGACCTTGAGTTGATCGCCTCCTCTGTACCGGCCCTCTTAGACACTCGGGGAGTTGTGCCACGGGGCATCCCCGGGGTTGCGTATCTGTGAAGGGCGACCTGCGTGCGTCTGAGCGCGCCGAAATACTGTCCCACTTACGGCATACACCAAGCTAAACGAGCACCTCGAAACAAGCGGCTGGATAGTTGCAGCCGAGGTCAACTTCATGGTGATTGATACCAAAGATCTCCCGCGATCGGTGTCGCGTTTTCCTTGCAAATTGATTCCCTCTCAAAAGACCTACTAGCCTGATTCGGCAATCCGTTTGATCGCGGCGAGCGTTTTCGGAATGCCAGCGAGTGCATGTTGTGTGCGATCCGCGATCTGGGCGGCTGCCTCATCCCCGTATTTTTCCTCAAACATTTCAACTCCTTCGGGGAGTATTTCCCACATCTCTGTTAGAACCGTCCCTGCATCAACGGCAGCAAGCGTGTATCCCCACCGTACAAATGTGCCACCGACCACCCAGGCAAACTCCCTACCAGGATCAGCGACTACCACCAGCGAACGGGTATCCCACGTTCGTTCCGGCAACACATTGTGTCCCGTGAACCATGCACCCACGGAACCGGCGCTCTCTTCGTCATCCCACCAGCAAGAAGTGCAGACCGGACTCCACTCACCCGTGCGTGTGATGTCAGAAACAATGTCGTAGAGATCCTGCGGTGACGCATTAACCGTGACTGATTCCTGATACTTGTTGATGATTTTTTCGCTCATGGAACTATCTTGACAGACGGTTCGATGGTCAGGTGAGGCATCCGTGAATCCAGAGTGAGAGGCTTTGAGCGTGTTCGAACTCCCACTCCCACTTCTTGTCATGACCGTGGTTGGAATCGTGGCCTTCGCTGCCTCCGGTGCAATCGCAGGTGCGCGAGCCGGCATGGACTGGTTGGGCGTCTCGACACTGGCGGCCGTCACAGCAATTGGTGGCGGAACATTGCGCGACCTACTGATAGTCACAACCCCCGGTTGGTTGATAGATTTTTGGCCAACAGTGAGTTTGATCGCGATCACCGTTGTTGTGGTGTGGGTTGCGGTTCGGGTATTCCCCTGGCAACGCCACCGAACATGGATGAGCCGCTTCTTTGTCATCACCGATGCAATAGGCCTTGCCGCTTTCACGATTGTGGGAACCGACATTGCTCATGATGCAGGTTTTTCTGTCGGACCCGCTGTTGTCCTTGGCGTTATTAGTGGGGTCGGTGGCGGAATCATTAGAGATGTCCTCGCTGGGAAACGAATTTCCATTTTTGACGGAGAAGTTTATGCACTTGCTGCGATAGCCGGTTCCATTACATTCCTGCTCACCCAAAGTTTCGGTAATTGGGTGCCGTTCTTGGTTGGGGTGGCCGTTACCCTGACGGTTCGACTGGGCGCAGTTGCTGCTGGGTGGCAGGTTCCCACACTTCCCACACAGAAGCCAGACGCTTCGGGGGCCTGATTTTTCGGCGTCATCGCTTACAAAGATCCAACTCAAGTCATTGATGATTGAAATTCCTTGCCTGTTGATAAAAACTTGAGCTCCCTCATTGCCGAGAGGGAACTCAAGTTTTTATACGGCAGGCTCGAAAATTGCTTCCTTCTCATCAGTTCTGCGCAAGTGTCTGAACCCAAGAACTGTCAGGATCAACATTACGAGTGCTAAGCCGAGTATCACCCAAGCAGCTAGGACAGCGATTGAGCCGATGGTGCCAAAGGCATACGCATTCAGCAGCATGCCGCGCAAACTTTCACCCATGAATGCGGTCATTCGCACGTCATATGAATTTGGTTCATTCTGGTCGGCGGCTGGACCCGGTTTTCCATCTGCCAGCCATTGTCCACTGACCTCAGAGTATGAAAGTCCACCAGTCGTACCGGAGATATGTACGGCAATCAAATCTGAATAGGCCTTGGCACTGTCACCATCGATAACGGCAACACCAGCCCACTGAGCAAGTTCAGGTGGCAGGCTTGACGGGTCTTCACCAAAGGAAATGTTTTGAACTTCGAGTTGTGCTTTCACACTGTCTTTAGCAAAGTTGCCGCCCCACATCAATAGCACTCCAACAACTACCAAGACAACAGTGACAACAAGCCCGGTCAAGGAAAGTATCTGGTCTAAACTTTTCCTTCGCATGAGGTCTGCTCCTCCCTCTTCAGCACCTTTTGTGGCGCGGCAATAGCAAACTGCTATCGAGTGAAGCCTAAATTTGACAGTGGCGATTCCTAACCGCCAAAAGACCCCACTTTCAAGTCAAAGGTCCTGTCCTACACGATTGCATCATGAAGAACATGCCGTATTTTTGGCTTCGACTCCGTGAACCGCGGGCGCCCGCGTAGGACAGCAGGAACCCCGGCGTCGTTAAAGAGGGATGAACGGTTTACTCTGACCCGAAATCGACGTTTAATCCCCTAGGAAAGGTTCTTCACATGAGTATTACAGTCGGTGACACACTGCCCGAGGTGGAACTTCGGATGATGGTCGATGGTGCTCCGGCTTCGGTGTCGAGTACCGAGATTCTCGGTTCCGGTCGGGTCGTTCTCTTCGCTGTACCGGGGGCTTTCACACCAGGGTGTTCCAAGGTTCACTTCCCCGGCTACGTCGAGTTGGCGGAAAGTATTTCTGCGGCCGGAGTCGATTCGATTGCCTGCATTTCAGTCAATGATGTCTTTGTGATGGACGCTTGGGGCCAGGCTCAAGGCGCAGGTGACATTGTGATGTTGGCCGATCCTGATGCAGACTTTGCCAAAGCGGTTGGTCTCGAAGTCGATGCAACGGGTTTTGGCCTTGGCATTAGGTCCAAGCGATACGCCCTCGTTTTGCAAGATGGCGTAGTGGAGGCTTTCCTGCCTGAAGAAGATGGCTTCAGCGTGATGGCAAGTACCGCCGCTTGTGTTTTAGCCGGGCTGTAGTTCATTCCCTCAACTCACACTGACTTCCCCTTGTGCAGTTCGTTCGCGCATCTCGCATATCTGCCCCGCATCAATCAACGGGACTGAGTGGATTCACGCTATTTACCTGTGTGAATATTTCAAAGTCTGAATCAGCCGTGAAAACAGTGCCGCCGTGCTCAATTGCCAGTGCAGCAATGTGTGCATCATTCAGAAGATTATGACGCTTGTGGTCAGCTTCCCGCGTTTCCCCGGGAATCCCTATTGTCAGGAGCGTGCGAACCCGGTGAAGGTGTCCCGCTGTCGGATTCAGGAAGTCGACCTGCGGATAGGACAGCCACCCCTCCACGAGCTCCAATCCTTGCTCCATGGTTAAAGGTTTTTCGAACAGTGAATCATTGGTGAGAATGCGAACACAGGCAAGAGCGGAAATCCATGGGATACCGATGGGCTCATCTGCATTGAGCGCGTTGCGCCACCAGATCGACGCTTTTTCAAAGTGGGGCGAGCCTTCATTGACAGCGTAAATCAGAATATTGGTGTCAATGACTTTCATGACAGCCTCACATCACGAACTCTGATCATTTTGTGCACTGACACGTAGATACCGATCTACTTCATCATCGAAGACAAGTTCCGAAGAGAGCGATGACTGCGTTATCTCTTGGCCAAGATTTACCGACCGCGGAAATATCTCACCCTCAACTACTGGCTCAATTGTCCTTCGAAGACCTTTTCGAAGGAGGGCATTCACCGTTTCTTTGAAACTCATGTCATTTTGATGTGCATAGTTCTTCACAGCCATGGCGACATCGTTGTCCAAAGTGAGGGTAGTTCGCATATGTGAACTGTAGCCTGTGGACATCAAAACATCAATATGTGATCCTAATGATTTTCGAAACGCCGATCGTGGGGGTTCATCGGCATGTCCGAGCAGTGCAAACCTTCATTTTGATGACCACCTTTCGCACATTCAAACAAGCACTTTCATTCAAAATCACATCGAAGAGCGCACTGAGGTTTTGCACACACCCGAGGTTACGCACTTGGTTATGCACTAAGTTCTTCACACACCTCCTGGCCCCGTAGCTCAGGGGATAGAGCGTCGGTTTCCTAAACCGTGCGTCGCATGTTCGAATCATGCCGGGGCCACCAGATAGTTGGAAGCATTCCAACATGGCATTTTGTGAACTTAGGCTTCCACTTCTCCGGACCTAGCTGTTATCAACGCTGCGTCAATTCCTAAACCTTCTTGGTCACGAATTAGTCGATAGTCGAGAACGGTGACTTTCTGGCCTGTCAAAGCTACCTGAAGGTAAATAATATTATCGCTTTCAATGCAACTATTAAAGGAGATTTTAGGTGATTCGAGCAGGAAGGAATAATCTTCTTTGATAATGCTACGGAATTCCTTTAACGTCACTGCCTCTCGAAACTGAACAGACGCATACTCTCGTGCTTCCTTAAATCGCCCTAAATTGAACTCATTTATTTGCCCCTTAATCACTTCTTCTGCCTCGGAGTAAGAACGAGCCGAGCATGCATCCGTAACCACGGGCGGATCAGCTGTTTCGGGCGAAACACTTGGTTCGGGCGAAACACTTGGTTCGGGCGAAACACTTGGTTGGACAGGAGACTCTGAAATGCTCTGTTCCGCTTTAGTTTCGGTAGCCGCAGGCGCTGAACACCCGGTGCCTATCAAGGCGCATCCCAAGAAAATAGCCGCGGATATCACTGTCTGCTTCATGGAAACCCAACCAGAGGGAGAATGCCGCGACCCATGGCGTGACTCTAGCAGAAGTAAGCACACATGCTCATCCATTATTTCGTGCCTAAATGGTGTGCGAATCAATTCGTTGAGGTGGAGTAAAACTCTCGAGGTTCACACCCGTCTGACTATATTCTCAACAAGACAGGGTTTGCTCCTCTGAGAGTGTCGGCGGAAACCAGCATGAATCCAAACCCACAGTAGTTTCACAGGATCAACTCAGATCGTTCCCAGACTCACAGTCAATAGTGCGGTCCACAGGAAAAACTATCTGAGGAGAGAATATGAAAAAACTATTAAGGGGGGTGGTGCTCACCGGTGCCACCCTCTCAGTACTAGCAGCAGGGATGTCCGCTGCAAGCGCCGCACATAACCCGGGCCCAAACCAGAATAATCAGGCTCGCAATGGCGCTGGAAACGGTTTCACCGTCACATGCGACTTCAGCCATTCAGCTCGAGTTGATCCAATCGTGATGCCAGGCATGGCCACGATGAGCCACCTACATGAGTTCTTTGGAAACACGACAACAAATGAGAACTCAACTGGGGCATCACTTCTTGCAGGTGGGACCACCTGCAACGATCAAAATAATCTCTCGGCGTACTGGTTCCC
>CAMCYV010000054.1 GCA_945885645.1 Bifidobacterium breve
TCCCAGTTACTGGCAGGAGAGATAGGCAGCGCCGGATCGGTCACCAGTGTTGAGGGTAATAGGAATGCTTCGCACCTTGCCCGAAAACGTTTCGACTTGGCTACTGATCTCCCAGATGCTCCTGTTCAGGTGATCAACAGCAGTGTTGAGTCCTTTGTGGCTCACATGCAGAAAGTGGGCGTGAGTCCCGAGGGTGTTTTCCTGGATCCGCCCCGTTCGGGAGCTGGAATTTCGGTGTGTGAGGCCTTATGTGAAATTTCGCCAGCATTGATCCTTTATCTTGCATGCGATCCCGTGGCCCTGGCGCGCGATACCAAGGTGCTGTGCGGTAGTGGAGTTTATGAATTGACTAGTTTGGCAGCGTGGGATGCGTTCCCGATGACCCATCATTTTGAATCACTTGCTGTGTTTACAAAGTTCAAAGTATCTTGACGTCAAGATACTTGTGATATCTTGCCCTCAGGAAATCTAAGCCGGGAGGTCTTGTGACTAGTCTGAATTCGTTCTTCGCAAAGGAAACCCTTACCGTTGGTGGTGAGGACTTCGAGATATTTGCCATTGACGCAGTCCCCGGCAGTAAGAATTTGCCTTTTACCCACAAGATTTTGTTGGAGAATCTACTGCGAACAGAAGATGGCGCCAATGTGAGCGCTGAGACGATTGCGGCCCTGGGCAATTGGGATGCCAAAGCTGAGCCCACGGAGGAAATCCAATTCACCCCCTCGCGCGTTGTTCTTCAGGACTTTACCGGGGTTCCGGTTGTCGTTGACCTTGCCACAATGCGCGAGGCAGTGATAGCACTTGGTGGTAACCCCGACAAGATCGAGCCCCTCAATCCGGTTGAACTTGTTATCGACCACTCCGTGATTGCTGACTTTTTTGGAACCCCAGATTCAGCCGAACGAAATGTCGAGCTCGAGTACGAACGCAATAGGGAGCGCTATCAGTTCTTGCGGTGGGGGCAGGGCGCATTTGTCGAATTCAAGGTCGTTCCCCCCGGCACCGGAATCGTTCATCAGGTGAATATCGAAAATTTGGCGAGAGTAGTCATGGCTCGTGGGGGCCAGGCATACCCTGACACGGTTGTCGGCACAGATTCGCACACCACCATGGTTAATGGACTCGGCGTGCTGGGTTGGGGTGTCGGTGGAATTGAGGCCGAAGCGGCAATGCTCGGTCAATCTGTCTCGATGCTGATTCCCCGCGTGCTTGGCTTCAAACTCACGGGCGAACTTCCCCCCGGCGCAACCGCCACCGACTTGGTGCTAACAATCACAGAAATGTTGCGCGAGCGTGGTGTCGTCGGTAAATTCGTTGAATTTTATGGCGATGGCGTGAGTTCTGTTCCGCTGGCAAACCGGGCGACGATTGGAAACATGAGCCCTGAATATGGCAGTACGGTGGCTATTTTTCCCATCGATGAAGTGACTTTGAAATATCTTGCTTTGACGGGACGATCCTCGGAATCAATTGAACTGGTGAGGGCTTATGCCCAACGACAGGGTCTGTGGCACGACACCACCTCGCATGCCACTTACTCAGACTCGATTGAACTAGATATGAGCACCGTGGTGCCCAGCCTCGCAGGGCCTAAGCGTCCACAAGATCGAGTGATTTTGTCGAAATCTCAACCAATGTTTAAAAAAGCTGTCGCAGATTTCACCTCGGTACCGGACCAAAAAGTTCGTATTGATATTGCCGGTGAATCCGTGGAAGTCGGGCACGGTGCTGTTGGAGTTGCCGCAATTACTTCATGTACCAATACGTCAAACCCGTCGGTCATGATCGGTGCAGGGCTTCTGGCGAAGAAAGCCGTGGAGCGTGGTCTGACCCGCAAACCATGGGTCAAAACGACATTGGCGCCCGGATCAAAGGTAGTTACTGACTACTACGAGAAGTCGGGGCTATTGCCATATTTGGAAAAACTTGGTTTTAATGTTGTTGGGTACGGCTGCACAACCTGTATCGGCAACTCAGGTCCTTTGATTCCCGCGCTATCCGCTGCGATAAACACTGATGACCTGGTCGTTAGTTCGGTGCTTAGCGGGAATAGAAACTTTGAGGGACGAATTAACCCAGACGTCAAAATGAATTACCTTGCTTCACCACCACTTGTTGTTGCATACGCAATCGCGGGAACCATGGATATTGACCTCGTCAACGATCCACTGGGATTTGACGAAAGTGGTACTCCAGTATTTCTCGCCGACATCTGGCCTTCAGCCACAGAAATTGAACAGGTGATTGCTGAGTCAATTGATTCCCAGATGTACATTGATAGATACCGAGATGTTTTTGCCGGTGATGAAGCTTGGCGATCCCTCCCAACCCCTACGGGCAGCATTTTTCAGTGGGATGCACAGAGCACCTATGTTCGGCGCCCTCCGTATTTCGAAGGAATGCAACGCGAACCATCGCCCGTTACCAACATAAGCGGGGCACGTGTTCTCGCGTGGCTGGGTGACTCAGTCACAACCGACCACATTTCACCAGCGGGTTCAATAAAAGCTGACTCACCGGCTGGTATTTACTTGAGCGAGCACGGAATTGAACGCAAGGATTTCAACTCATACGGCTCGCGTCGAGGAAATCATGAAGTGATGATTCGAGGGACTTTCGCCAACATTCGGTTGAAGAATCTTATTGCTCCCGGAACTGAGGGCGGGTTCACCGTCGATTTCACAGACCCCGGCATGGGCGTCACGCCAATCTATGACGCAGCGATGAAGTACAAGAGTGATGGAATCCCACTCATCATTCTGGCGGGCAAAGAGTACGGTTCAGGGTCAAGCCGTGACTGGGCTGCAAAGGGCACTGCGCTTCTCGGAGTGCGCGCGGTTATTGCAGAGTCGTATGAACGAATTCACCGATCCAATTTGATTGGCATGGGGGTCCTTCCATTGCAGTTCGTTGAAGGTGAAAACGCTCAAACACTTGGCCTTAGCGGCAATGAAGTGTTTGCCATTGACGGCGTCACAGAGCTCAATGCCGGAATAACGCCCAAGCAATTAAAGGTGAGCGCGACGACACCAGAGGGAAGCGTCATTGAATTTGTTGCGGACTTGCGGATCGACACACCGGGCGAAGCTGATTACTATCGAAACGGCGGAATCTTGCAGTACGTCCTTCGTTCGCTTCTGTGACGAATACGCCTGCTGGGTGGCCAACGGACTTGGTCTCCTCTTTCGACCCGGAGTTCTCGGGCCAGGTCACTCGTTGGTTGTTGGAGCGCCTGCCGGGTGAATTTCGAGACACGGAGATCAGAAATGATCCGATTGCGCTTTCCTGGGTACTTCGTGAGCGGCTAAAAAGTGATCTTGAATTGATGCGGCGGCTATATGCCACTGCTCGAGTCAACTCGGGAAGCACGAGGCCCTCGGAGCTACTAGAGGCCCTTAGCGAGATCGGAGCACAGCTATTGCGCACCGAACGAGAAGCAAATTCTGTTGCCAGCGCCATCGAGGCGCTAGACCACGGCAAGATAAACACTTCTGATCTAGACTAGGCGGATGCGATATTTGGCGGGAATCCGTGATCCCCGAGATGTTCGGGCCCTCCCTGCTGACAAGCTCCCCGAACTAGCGCGTGAGATCCGTGCGTTTTTGGTTGAGAAGGTCTCAGCTTCCGGCGGTCACTTGGGACCAAACTTGGGTGTCGTAGAACTCAGCATCGCCCTTCACCGAGTTTTTCGGTCACCAGAAGATGCCATTATTTGGGACACCGGTCATCAGGCTTACGTTCATAAAATATTGACCGGTCGTGCTGGAGATTTTGATTCGCTTCGCCAAGAAGGCGGCATCAGCGGCTATCCCAGTCGCAGTGAGAGCGTGCATGACATTGTTGAAAACTCACATGCTTCGACAGCCCTGTCCTATGCGGATGGACTTGCCAAGGCTTGGCAGCAGCGTGGGCTGCTGGGGAAGCAGCACGTGGTCGCTGTTATTGGCGACGGTGCGTTAACCGGTGGGATGGCGTGGGAGGCCTTGAACAATATTGCAACAGGGGAGCGACCAATTGTGATTGTCGTAAATGACAATGCGAGGTCCTATTCGCCGACGATCGGTGGACTGGCTCACCACCTTCACACGCTTCGAACCGCACCAAGTTATGAGAAGGTCATGGGTTGGGGTAAGCGGGTACTGCTGCGCACCCCTGTTGTTGGCCCCCCTGTTTTTGACGCCTTGCACGGCATGAAAAAGGGAGTTAAAGACGTTGTTGCGCCACAAGGCATGTTTGAAGATCTTGGGCTGAAGTACGTCGGTCCGGTAAACGGCCACGATGAATCAGAAGTTGAGTTCGCCTTGAGCCGTGCCCGAGATTTTAACGCACCGGTGATTGTTCATGTGATTACGCATAAAGGCCAGGGCTACGCTCCGGCTGAGGCTGATGACGCCGATCGATTCCACGGTGTGGGTGTGATCGATCCTGAAACGGGATTACCTGTAGTTGCTGCTGGCCGAAGTTGGACAAAGGCATTTTCTGATGAATTGGTGTCAATTGGAAGAGTTCGACCGGATGTAGTTGCGATTACCGCAGCGATGTTGGGGCCAACTGGGCTCGATCAATTTGCACTGGAGTTTCCCACTCGCACCTATGACGTAGGTATTGCCGAACAACATGCCGCTACGAGCGCGGCTGGTTTGGCCTTTGGTGGAATGCATCCGGTTGTGGCCGTGTATGCAACATTTTTGAATCGGGCATTCGACCAAGTTGTGATGGACTGTGCACTTCACAAAGCGGGGGTGACGTTCATCTTGGATCGGGCTGGCATTACCGGCGATGACGGAGCGAGTCATAATGGAGTCTGGGATATGTCCATGTTGCAGGTGGTTCCTGGGTTGCAGATCGCTGCTCCCCGTGACGAATCAACCCTTAAGCAGGCCTTGCGCGAAGCGATTGACATTAACGACGCGCCATCGGTAGTTCGTTTCTCTAAGGGCGCTGTTCCCCAAGATTTCACGGCGCTGGTCCGTGAGGGGTGTGTAGATGTGCTCGCTCGCCATGGAAATACGGAAGTATGCATTGTTGCGGTTGGCTCTTTCGCCCAGCTTGGGATTGAAGTTTGCGAGGGTCTCAAAGCCCAAGGTATTGGAGCGCAAGTGCTCGATCCACGATGGGTGAAACCGATTCCACAATATGTTCTGGATCAAGCGGCGAAAGCCACATTGGTTGTTGTAATCGAAGACGGCATACGGGCCGGTGGCGTGGGCGCTGCCCTTAGCCAAGCTTTACGTGATTCAAACGTTGATGTTCCCCTGCGCAACTTTGGTACTCCGCTAGCGTTTCTCGATCATGCTAAACGAAGTTCAATCCTCGCGGATCTAGGCCTTACCCCTCAGGCGATAACGCGGTCAATAACCGAGTGGATGGCAAGCAGTGAGCGGGGCGAAGTGGTCGATTCTGTTAGTCAGGAACACTAGCAACCCCTGGGGCTAAAAATTGAGGATTGCTGTAACCCTCGCGATCGAGGTAAGGGGTGATCCCGCCGAGCCAAAATGGCCAGCCGGCACCGAGAATCATGCACAGATCAAGGTCCTGAGCCTCGGCGACAACGCCTTCATCAAGCATGATGCGAGCCTCTTGGGCTAAGGCTTTCAGCGCCCTGTCTCTAATCTGATCCGGGGTCATGGTGCTGGGTGAATCACCAAAGATCTCCGATACTCGAGGGTCCACCGACTTGTTTCCTTTGTCATCCCACAACCAGATACCGGGAAGTCCCGAAGCAACGAGTTGACCCATTTTTTCTGAGGCATGGAAGCGATCGGGGAAATGCCCATTGAGGGTTTCGGCCACGTGTTGGGCAACGGCCGGTCCGACCATCTGGAAAAGAACGAAGGGATCCATGGGCAGCCCCATTTCATGAACGGCGGCGTCAGCGTCAGCAAAACTAGCTCCTTCGTCGACGCAGGCAATGATCTCACCAAGGAAGCGATTGAGCAGACGGTTAACGACAAATGCGGGCCGATCGGCTACTAGAACACATGATTTTTTGAGGCCTTTTCCGAGCGCAAAACCCGTGGCAAGGGTCGCATCATTTGTTTTGAGTGCCCGTGCGATCTCAAGTAATGGCATGAGTGCGACGGGATTGAAAAAGTGGAATCCCACAACCCGCTCGGGGTATTTCAAGTCCGCTGCCATTTCAGTGACAGAAAGCGAAGAGGTGTTGGTGGCCAAAATGCAATCAGGTCGCACAACATCTTCCAATTGCGCGAAGACGATCTTTTTCACACCGAGTTCTTCAAAAACGGCTTCGATAACAAAATCGGCGTCCGCAAACGAACCCTTATCGGTTGTGCCGGTGATGAGTGCTTTGAGCCGATTGCATTTATCAGCTGATAGACGACCTTTTCCTTGAAGTTTGTCCAGTTCTGCGTGAACATAACCGACACCTTTGTCCACGCGTTCCTGATCAAGGTCGGTCATGACAACAGGAACCTTGAGATTTCGAGCGAAAAGTAGGGCAAGTTGGCTCGCCATCAGTCCAGCGCCCACAATTCCCACCTTTTTTACGGGAAGGGCTAAGGATTTGTCGGGAACACCAACGGGTCGCTTAGCGCGCTTTTGCACCAAGTCAAAGGCGTACAGGGAAGCGCGCACGGGATCCGACATCACGAGTTCGGTCAAAGCCCGATCCTCGGCATCAAAGCCCTCGGTTCGCGTCGCTGTTTTTGCAGCGGCCACCAAATCAACCGCCAAATAGGGTGCACGCGATGCTCCATGAATTCTGGAGTCAATCTGTTTACGCGCACCTTCAATGATCGCATCCCAATTACCCCGATCAATCGGTGATCGATCGACGGTGATTACATTTGTGAGAACTTTTGCAGCCCAGAGTATTGATTGTTCAAGGAAGTCAGCTGGCTCAAGCATGACGTCCATGACACCAAGTTCTACTGATTGCTTGGGCTTCATCTGCTTGTTCTGACTCATGGAGTTGTTGATAATTACTTCAAGCGCATTTTTCGGCCCAACCAAATTTGGCAGCAACCACGCCCCGCCCCAACCAGGGATTATTCCCAGGAAAACTTCAGGAAGTGACAGTGCTGCAGCATCGGATGAGACCGTTCGGTAATTGCAATGCAGCGCAAGTTCCAAACCGCCACCCATGGCCGCCCCATTAACAAACGCGAATGTTGGGACGGCAAATTCACCAAAACGTCGCATTACATCGTGCCCCAATTTTCCAAAGGCAGCAATAATCTTGGGATCATTCACCAAACCCATTGCAGAGAGGTCTGCACCAACTGCGAAAACAAAAGGCTTTCCCGTCACACCGACCGCGGCCACATCGGTGCGAGCTGCGATTTCGTCGAGCGCATTGTTGAGTGATGCCAGCCCGCTGGGTCCAAAAGTTGATGGGCGAGTGTGGTCTTTGCCGTTGTCTAAAGTGATAAGGGCCATGGTGCCTGCAGCAAGTGGCATCGGGAAATATCGAACTCGAGCCTCGGTAACAATCTCATCGGGATTGACTACCGTTGTTTCGTCCTGTGATTTACTCATGCGTTACTCCCTGCAATGTTTTCCCAAATAACTGTGCCACCCATGCCCAAGCCGATACACATTGTGGTTACTCCATATTTTGCACTCGGACTCATGGTGAAGCTCTTGGCGAGGTTGTTCATCAGGCGAATACCACTTGATGCCAGTGGGTGTCCGACCGCGATTGCGCCACCCATGGGGTTTACTCGAGGGTCATCGTCGGCGATTCCAAAGTGGTCAAGGAAAGCTAACACCTGAATCGCGAATGCCTCATTGACTTCGAACAGATCAATGTCGGAGATTCTGAGACCGGTTCGAGCCAAGGCTTTCTCGGTGCTGGGGACCGGGCCCACGCCCATTACTTCGGGCTCGACACCGGCGAACGCAAACCCAACCATGCGCATCTTTTTTGAGAGCCCCAATTGATCAGCAATCTTTTCATTCGCTAAGAGTGCGGCTGTGGCCCCGTCGGAGAGCCCAGAGGAATTACCGGCACTCACGCGACCATGTGACCTGAAAGGTGTCTTCAAGTTCGCTAGTCCCTCAAGGGTCGTGCTTGGTCTGGGTGATTCATCCTCGGTGACCAAAATGCTGCCCAGTTCAGCGCTGCGCGCCGCCACCGGAACTAGGTCCGGCTGGATAAGCCCGTCGGCATATGCCTTTGCTGTCTTTTCTTGTGAGCGCAGTGCGAATTCATCGGCTCGCCCCTTTGTGAGGTGTGGGAAGCGGTCGTGCAAGTTCTCCGCTGTCATGCCCATGGCCATTGCTTCGGGGTCCACGAGTCGCTCTGAGAGGTATCGGGGGTTGGGATCCATCCCTTCACCCATCGGGTGATGCGTCATATGTTCAACGCCTCCGGCAAGCGCCAAGTCGTAGGCGCCAGCCATGATCGCGCTGGATAATGTCGTTACCGCTGTCATGGCGCCGGCGCACCACCGGTCAACCGAGTATCCCGGAACCGTGTTGGGAAGGCC
>CAMCYV010000055.1 GCA_945885645.1 Bifidobacterium breve
TCCTTAAAAGCTCGGGCCTCAATGTGATGGGTCCCTGGAGCGCCATTTGCGGTGGGTGGTCCCTCGTAAAACGTCCAAGTGGGGCGTCCTTCGCTCTGGGCCATAGAGGCCGCGAAAGTGCCCTCGGCCTGCCACAAAGCGAGTACTTCATGTTCCAGATCGCGAAGGTTCACCGTGGGAGGGACCACTTTGTACATAATGGTGTGCTCTTCTCTGAAAGAGACGAATTTCATAAATGTTCGTCAAGGTGCTTGTCTAAGTCTGGGGCAGTGGGTAACTTTAGCGCTCGGGGAATACCATACGCACGTGCGTCGCCCGGCGCACTTTCACATATGCACGTGAGGGCAATCACGGAAGTCCATTGATTTAAAGGGGGCGGCGATTTTGGGCGTGAAAAAGGTACAGTCAAAAAAGGTCGCTGCAAAAAAGGCTCCCGCTAAAAAAGCTGCTGCGAAAAAGGTTGTGGCCAAGAAGGCTCCGATTAAAAAGGCACCCGCGAAAAAGGTTGTGGCCAAGAAGGCTTCGATTAAGAAAGTACCTGCTAAAAAGGTGACCGCTAAAAAGGTCGTGGCCAAAAAGGTTGCGACGGTCAAGCCCATAAAGAAGGTCATCCCTATTTCACCCGCAAAGAAAACTTCACCCGCAAAGAAAATAGCGTCGATCAATCCTGAACAAAAGGTATCCGCCAAGAAAGCGACCGCAAAAAAGGAGACCACGTCCGAAGTGGAAGTGGTAGTTGTAGAGCCGGAACCGGTGGTGAAAACTGTTTTTGAGAAGTTGGTTCCGGTGACTACTCCACCCGCGAAGGGTAAGAAAGCTGCAGGGATAGTCAAGGTGATTTCACCTCGACCCGCAATAAAAACTCCAAAGATCGTTGTGCGCGAGGACGAAAGCCCATGGACCAAAGTTGAGTTAAACAGGGTTCGCAAGGCCCTCGATGAAGACGAAGCTCGCTTATTGGAAGAGATCGCCATGACCGAGCAAGGACTCGCGGACCTCATCCGCGATTCCGGTGACGGGGCAGGCGATGACCAAGCGGATGCGGGAAGTAAAACCTTCGAGCGTGAGCACGAAATGTCACTTGCAAATAACGCTCGGGACATGCTCGATCAGGTTCGACAGGCGCTGGCTCGCATTGATGATCGCACTTACGGTGTGTGTACCACTTGCGGTAAGGGAATTGGCAAGTTGCGTCTGCAGGCTTTCCCTCGGGCGACGTTGTGTATGTCGTGCAAGGTTGCTGAAGAACGCATTTAATCAAGCCGGTTATAGAGCACGAGCAAGTACTGGCCAGTACTCGCGTAGACTGCTCTTATGTCCGAGCCCAATGTTGTTGCGAATGGTGTCCAACTGCGCAGCAATCGGCGTGACCTGACCGTTTTTGGTGTCACCGCATTCCTCGTCATCGGCATTGACCAATTGACCAAGTTCTTGGCTCAAGAGTATTTACTCCCACGCAGGACCTCGGGTGAAGGACCCATTGAGTTCTTGGGTGGCTTTGTGAAATTCACCTATGCTGAAAACACAGGCGCCGCTTTCTCGATTGGCTCAGGGATCACTTGGCTCTTCACGTTGGTCGCGTTCGTCGTAGTCCTTGTCATCTTTCGATACGCTCGCAGACTCGCGAGTCTGCCTTGGGCGTTGGCTCTTGGCGGGCTGCTCGGTGGCTCATTAGGTAACTTGATTGACCGAATGTTTCGGGCGCCAGGACCATTCCAGGGTTTCGTGGTTGACTTTATCCAGTTGCCGTACTGGGCAATATTCAACATTGCTGACATGTCAATTGTGATTTCTGGAATCGGAATTGCGATTCTGTTGATTCGTGGGATACCCATTGATGGAAAGCCAGTGCTCCTAAGTGCACCCAACAGGGTGGACTCGTGATCCGTGAGTTCACAATTCCCGAGGGACTGGCAGGGGAGCGAATTGACATCGCGCTTACCAGACTTCTTGGTCTCAGCCGTTCCGCTTCTGTCGCGCTTATTGAGGCAGGAGCAATCCGGCTATCGGATCGACCGTTAGCGAAAAGCGATCGTGTCGTTGAAGGCCAACGCATTGATGTCGATTTGGATGCGGCACCCACAAAAGAGACAATAGAAATCATTGCTGAACCGGTGCCAGGAATGACGATTGTCTATGACGACTCAGACCTAGTAGTTGTTGACAAGCCCGCCGGAGTCGCGGCGCATCCCAGTCGTGGTTGGCCAGGACCAACTGTTATTGGAGGATTGGCCGCCGCCGGGTACACCATTAGTACCTCAGGAGCCCCTGAGCGCGAAGGAATCGTGCATCGACTGGATGCCGGAACGTCGGGCCTTATGGCCGTGGCGAAAAATGAAGTTTCCTACTCCCGAATGAAGAACCTGTTTCGAAACAGGGAAGTACACAAGGTCTATCACGCTGTTGTTCAAGGCCTACTCGATCCACTCGTGGGAACCGTTGATGCAGCCATTGGGCGCCATCCGGGGCATGAGTACAAGTACGCGGTCACAAAGGACGGTAAGCCGAGCATTACCCACTTTGAGACCCTGGAAGCTTTCCGTCATGCCTCATTGGTGCAAGTACTCCTTGAAACGGGCAGGACTCATCAAATTCGGGTCCACATGTCCGCGATGCGTCACCCAATCGCCGGTGACACCATGTACGGTGGAGATCCGGTTTTGGCGGCTCGATTAGGTCTGGATCGTCAGTGGTTACACGCGGTAGAACTCAGCTTTGACCACCCGCGAACCGGGGAACGAGTTGAATTGAAAAGTGAATACAGCGAAGATCTCACCCGCGCACTTGGAATTTTGCGCGACGCTTGATTACTGATTTTGGCACCTTCCCCTTGTGCCAGTTGATATGTTGAGTGACTCCAGTGAAGTGATTGACGCAAAGAGTTGTTTGACAAACGTGTTGTGAATTGATAAACGTGTTGTGAATTGATAAGGGTGATTGCGTGAGTGAGTCCGTGGGCAGGGGCGATTTCGTTCACCTTCATGTGCACACCGAGTATTCGATGCTGGATGGTGCCTCGAAACTTGATGACCTTTTTTTAGCGGCAAAAGAGCAAGGCATGCCGGCAATCGCTATGACGGACCACGGCAATCTTTATGGCGCCTACGATTTCTGGAAGATGGGTAAAGCGTACGGGGTAAAGCCGATCATCGGACTTGAAGGCTATTACGCACCTCAGGGCCGATTTGAGCGCACTCCATTTGATTTTGGTGGCGGCTTCGATGAAGGGGCCCCAGAAGATCCCGGGGCGGGTCGAGGCAAACACAGTTACACGCACATGACCCTCTGGGCCGAAAACACCGTTGGCATGCACAATCTTTTTCGACTCTCATCCCTTGCCAGCATTGAAGGGTATTACCACAAGCCACGATTTGACCGTGAGCTTTTAGACCGTTACGGCAAGGGTCTCATTGGTACAACAGGGTGTGCGAGTGGTGAAGTAAATCGCTGGCTCCAGGCGGGTCAGTACAAAAAAGCTTTAGCAACTGCAGCTGATTACCGGGACATTTTTGGTGCGGGAAATTTCTTTGCCGAGATCATGGACCACGGTCTTGCTATTGAACGAAATTTTATGCCTGATTTGATCAAGATTTCTAAGGCCCTCGATTTGCCACTAATTGCAACCAATGACATGCACTACGTTCATGAAAGTGACGCTGACACACATGATGTTTTATTGTGCATTGGAACTCGAACCACACTTGATGACCCGAAAAGATTCAAATTCGATGCCCGTGATTTTTACTTGAAGTCTGCAGCCCAAATGCGAGATTTATGGAGTGACTTCCCGGAGGCTTGTGACAACACTTTGCTGATTGCGGAGCGGTGCGACGTTGAGTTCAGCGAAGGTGCAAATCTCATGCCCCGCGCTGACATTCCGCCCGGTGAGAGTGAAGATTCCTGGCTGGTCAAGGAAGTGGAGATTGGTTTGGCACGTAGGTACCCGGCCGGTGTCCCTGACAAAGTGCGAACGCAGGCTGAGTACGAATTGAGAGTCATCTCTCAAATGGGTTTCCCCGGCTATTTCCTGGTCGTTGCTGATCTCGTGCAACATGCTAAAAATAATGGAATTCGAGTCGGACCTGGTCGCGGTTCTGCTGCCGGTGCCATGATTGCGTACGCATTGGGAATTACTGACCTTGATCCCATAGTGCACGGATTACTGTTCGAGAGATTCTTGAATCCTGAGCGAATCTCGATGCCCGATATCGACATTGACTTTGATGAGCGGCGGCGATCGGACATGATTCGTTACGCCACGGAGAAATATGGGGAAGAGCGCGTCGCGCAGATCGTCACCTACGGTTCAATCAAGGCAAAAGCTGCAGTCAAAGATAGTGCGCGTGTCTTGGGCTTGCCCTACTCTGTCGGTGACCGAATCACGAAATCTATGCCACCTTCCGTGATGGGCAAGGACATCACTCTTAAAGGCGCATTCGACCCCAGTGATTCTCGGTATTCTGAAGCTGCAGAGTTTCGGGCACTTTATGCAAGTGACCCGGAGGTACAGACCGTCATTGACACGGCTAAGGGGCTTGAAGGACTGAAGCGCCAACCGGGTGTACACGCCGCAGGAGTGATTCTGTGCAGTGAGCCACTCATGGACGTGATCCCGGTGTGGAAACGTGAACAAGATGGCGCAATCATCACTCAGTTCGACATGGGTGCGTGTGAGTCCCTTGGTTTGCTAAAAATGGACTTCTTGGGATTGCGTAACCTCAGCGTTCTTGATGACTGCTTAGAAAATATCAAACGCAATACGGGTGATGAAGTTGTCTTGGAAACCTTGGCACTCGACAACAAGATGGCTTACGAACTTCTCTCACGGGGTGACACGTTAGGGGTTTTCCAACTCGATGGTGGCCCAATGCGTTCGTTGTTGCGTTCTATGGCTCCGGACAATTTCGAAGATATTTCAGCGGTGCTTGCGCTCTACAGGCCTGGACCCATGGGTGCAAATGCACACAATGACTATGCAGATAGAAAAAATGGACGCAAGCCGGTCGTCCCGATTCACCCTGAACTTGAAGAGCCACTCAGTGAGATTCTCGGCGATACCTACGGACTGATCGTCTATCAAGAGCAGGTCATGGCGATTGCCCAACAGTTGGCTGGGTATTCACTAGGCAAAGCGGATCTCCTTCGCCGAGCAATGAGCAAAAAGAAAAAGGAAATCCTTGAACAAGAGTTCATCCCATTTAGTGAGGGCATGAGTGAACGTGGATTCTCTGATCCTGCGATAAACAAGTTATGGGAAGTCCTCGTTCCCTTCTCGGATTACGCATTCAATAAGGCTCATACGGCCGGATACGGACTCGTTTCTTATTGGACCGCGTATTTAAAGGCCAATTATCCGGCCGAGTACATGGCAGCGCTGCTCACTTCAATGGCCGATGACAAGGAACGTTCTGCAATTTATCTCAACGAATGTCGTCGCATGGGAATCAAAGTTTTGCCACCTGATGTAAATGATTCCGATGCAAACTACACCCCTCGTGGAACTGATATTCGTTTTGGATTAACGGCCATTCGCAATGTGGGCAATAATGTTGTGGATTCCATAATCGCCACTCGAAACAAAGTTGGTCGCTTTTCAGATTTTCACGACTTCATCGCCAAAGTAGACATTGCTGCCTGTAATAGGCGGGTTGTCGAGTCATTAGTCAAAGCAGGTGCTTTCGACAGTCTGGGCCACACACGCAAGGGGTTAATTGCAGTGCACGAGCAGATAATTGATGCTGCCGTTGACATCAAGCGGTCCGAGGCGGTTGGGCAGTTTGATTTATTCGGTGGGCTTGAAGAAGATGCTGATGTCTCACTGATCGAACGGCCCGTCATCGGAATCACCGAGTGGGAAAAGTCACTGCTTCTCGCACACGAACGCGACATGCTGGGTTTGTACGTTTCAGACCATCCACTTTTCGGCATGGAGAGCGCATTGGCACAACTATCGGATCGAAGCATTGCTTCCGTTTTGATTGATGAACACCTCGACGGGCACGTAATCGCACTGGGCGGCTTGGTCACCAGCGTCGTACGAAAAACCACTAAAAAGGGCTCGGCTTGGGCAATTGTGACTTTGGAGGATTTGGAAGGAAGCCTCGAAGTCATGGTTTTCCCGGCTTCCTATGCTTCCTTTGGAACACTGTTGGTTGATGACTCGATTTTGGTTATTCGCACTAAAATTGATCGAAGTGACGATGAGGGAGTGCGAGCTATCGCAATTGAAGTAACTTCGCCAGATCTCTCTGGTGCTCCAACCGGTCCGGTTCGATTAACCATGTCAGCTACCCGTTGTGTTCCGCCACTTGTAGCTCGCCTCAAAAACATTTTGGCGCAGCACCCGGGAACCACAGAAGTGCAATTGCACTTAACCGGCGGTACCTCAACAACCGTCATGAAGCTCGACGACGTCTACCGAGTGGCGCCTTCACCCTCACTCTTTGGCGATCTCAAGGCACTGCTGGGATCATCGTGTCTGATTTAGTTGACGACAACGCAGGTGTGGCACCAGGGCGAAGGCGTAAAGCTATTACGGTTTTTATAACGGGAGTAATTGCGGGCGTATTGTCGGGCGCGGCACTGGGAGTCATGTGGTGGGCCTTAGCGCCACGCGTCTCGGTCGTAATTACTCCGGACCGGGTTTTTCCAGAAAGTTTTCAACCCCAAGAATATTTCGCCGCCAACATTGCGTTTGGGGCAATCGGTGCGACCGCCGGTGTACTGATGGCAATCGGATTGGTGTCCATGCGGCGTGAACATTTGTTGGCATCGCTGGTTGCCGCATTGGCATCATCGGTTGTCGGTACTTGTGCAATGTGGTGGGTGGGATCGCACCTGGGTTTTGTCGACTTAACAAATATTGATATTCCCGATTCAGCCGTGGTTGACGCTCCACTTGAAGTTACGTTGCCAGCAATGTTATTGATGTGGTCTCTCGGTTCAAGTTTAGTTATTCTGATTATGGCGATTGGCGACTATTTAGCCCAACGCCGGCGGAAGTCGAATCACTCCGACTGAATTTCTGCGGTGATTGCGCCTAGGACCCTGATTAGGTCAGCCGGTGAAATGCATATTTCTAGGCCGCGGCGGCCCCCACTGACGTAGATATTCTCAAATAGGTGTGCGCTTGCGTCGACCACCGTTGTGAGTGTCTTCTTTTGACCGAATGGGCTGATACCGCCGACAACGTAACCGGTGAGGCGTTGGGCAATTGCCGCATCCATCGGTTCAAGCGAGCGTAGGCTGACTGCAGCGGCAAGCTTTTTTGTACTAATTTTTTGTGAAACTGGGGCAATGCCAACAGCAGCTATATTCTTATCTCCAAAAATTATGGTCTTGAACACTTGATTTTCATCAAGATTCATACTGTTGGCTGCCTCTTTGCCAAACCCTGAACCGGCAACACTGTCATATTTGTGAAGTGTGTACGAGATCCCGAGTGAGTCAAGGGCGAGTGTTGCAGGGGTGATTGCCACGGTCCCCATTGTAAATGCACATCAATTGAGCGATGCATTTCTTTGAAAAATATCGACGGCTGGCAGTGCGCCAAGATGTGTTATGAGTCCCGTCTCACGCTGGAGAAGCGCCCTAATCATTGTGAGACGGCTGGGTGTGTCCTGGGCCGCTAGTAGTTCCTGACGCTCAGCCGTGGGCAAGAGAATGGCCGCGGTCAAGAGAAACGAAACGACGGTTGGATCCTCGGGAAAATCTTCAAACAAGAAAATATCACTATCGATTTCCCCGGATAGTGCAGAGCGGTATGCCGAAAAATCTTGGAGTGTTTTCTGGGTTAGCCGGCTGAGTTGCTCCGTTTGCTCAGGTTGAGGTTCGGTTAACCATTCCACCTCAGCACGCAAAAGTGGGGCGCTGGTATCCAATGAAGTAATCCGAAATCGACGCGAGCCCGTGGTGACAACATCGTATCGACCATCTTCATGGACATTTGCTTCACGGAGAATTGTTGAAGTGCCTACCGGGTGCAATGCGGCAATGCCATTTGATGAAATATCGTGCCCGTCGCGTACAGCCACAATTCCAAATTCGCGCTCCTCTTCATCGGGAATTTCCAGCAGTTCTTGGACCATCAACCGATAGCGGGGTTCGAAAATGTGTAGTGGGAGAACCAGGCCCGGCACCAGAATCGTGTTTAGTGGAAAGAGTGGGATATGGGAACTCACCGGTACAGACTAAACTGACTTACATGATCCGGCTCATCGATCTTCGCGAGAATCCTTTTGTTGGCGATTCTGTCAAAAACATGGTGCCTCGAGCCGCCACTAATGTCGATGACGCGACTGAAATAATCGCCCCAATCTTGAAAGATGTCCGCGAAAATGGTGC
>CAMCYV010000056.1 GCA_945885645.1 Bifidobacterium breve
GATGTCGAATCCGGAGTAAAAGTTAATGTTGAGCGGATCTGGGCAGCCAATGGCTCAAACGAAATTATGGCGCAATTATTTGGCGCATTTGGGGGTCCGGGGACGAAAGCATTGACATTTGATCCCACCTATTCGATGTACCCGGAATATGCCCGTGATTCTTTTACCGAATTAGTATCGATTCCACGGAGAAGTGATTTCACTATCGACCTTGCCGCAGCAATCAAAGCTGTAGCTGTGCACAATCCGAATTTGATAATCCTCACTTCACCAAATAACCCGACAGGAACATCAATCACGTTGGCTGAAATCGAAGAGATTTCTCAAGGAGCGCAAGAAAGTGGAGCCCTGGTTGTGGTTGACGAGGCGTACGCAGAATTCCGAAGCGATAGAGGGGCAACTGCTCTGACCTTGCTAGATTCGTATCCCAACATAGTCGTTTCGCGAACCATGAGCAAAGCATTTGGCTATGCGGGCGGGCGCCTCGGATATTGCGCCACAAGTACCAGTGAGATTGTTCAGGCACTTAAATTGGTACGTTTGCCGTATCACCTATCAGCCATCTCACAGGCGGCGGCGATTGCGGCATTGAGTTATGCGAGCGAGTCACTTGATCGCGTAGCGCAAATCACTGATGCGCGAAATCAAATGGCGGCTGAGCTTACCGACATGGGCCTTCTCGTCGCTCACAGTGACGCAAACTTTCTGTTCTTTGGCGAGTTCGCTGATCGACATGCGATTTGGAGAGGACTTTTTGAACAAGGCATCCTAATCCGGGAAACAGGTCCTTCGGGTTGGCTGCGAGTGAGTATCGGAACCGCTAGTGAGAACGAGTTATTTCTCAACGCCTTAAAAGCGTTAGTCTGAGTACAGGAGGAAAGATATGACCAGAATGGCACGGATCGAACGCGAGACCAAGGAAAGCAGCGTGCTCGTTGAACTTTCCCTTGATGGAACAGGGCAGAGCACCATTGAGACAGGCGTTCCTTTTTTTGACCACATGCTTGCGCAACTGGCAAAACATGGTGGATTTGATTTAGTAGTGAATACTCGAGGCGACCTGCACGTTGACGCGCACCATACGGTTGAGGACACGAGTTTGGCACTTGGACAGGCGATGAATCAGGCATTAGGGGATCGAGCCGGATTGACTCGTTACGGAGACGCCTTAGTTCCACTAGATGAATGTCTGGTGCAGAGTGCAGTTGACCTTTCCGGTCGTCCATATTTGGTGCACACCGAACCTGAGTTGGTTGAACTCATTGGGGCCTACGACACAACGTTAACTCGCCATATCTGGGAATCAATTGTTGCTACATCGCAAATCACTCTGCATGTCAATGTGCTGTCAGGGCGTAATGCTCACCATGTTGTTGAAGCGCAATTCAAAAGTGTCGCCCGGTCATTACGTACTGCGGTGGCGAGGGACCCACGCGTGGTCGGAGTGCCTTCAACAAAAGGCACACTCACTGCATCGCAGTAAGGCAAACACAATTCATGTCACCCACTGTTGCAGTTCTTGACTACGGCTTCGGAAATGTTCGGTCGGCGCTCCGCGCGGCTGAGCATGTTGGAGCCACCGCAATTTTGAGTTCCGACTTTGACACCTGTCTAAACGCTGATGGTCTGATCATCCCTGGGGTGGGAGCGTACGCAGCTTGTATGCAGGGAATCGACCGGGTGCGGGGTGGCGCAATCATTGACGCGCGAATGGTGGCTAGTCGTCCGGTCTTGGGTATTTGTGTGGGCATGCAGATCATGTTTGAACAGGGTATCGAGCACGGAATTACGACTCGAGGGCTGGGCCAATGGCCGGGTACGGTTGATCAGCTAGTTGCCCCGATCGTCCCGCACATGGGGTGGAACAACGTTGTGCCGCCAGATTCGTCATCCTTGTTTGCTGGGGTGGAGTCTGAGTTGTTTTATTTCGTTCACTCCTATGCAGTCCAAGAATGGGTCATGACTGATACAGATCCGTATCAACACCCACCCACGGTGACTTGGAGTGATTACGGGGCGCCGTTCATCGCAGCCGTTGAAAATGGTCCACTTTCGGCAGTTCAATTTCACCCAGAAAAGAGTGGTGAGGCGGGACTCACGCTGATCAACAACTGGGTCGGCACTCTCACCTAGACTGCACCCATGAAATTCACACTTTTACCCGCCGTCGACGTCAAAGATGGAAAAGCTGTTCGCCTTGTCCAAGGAAAGGCCGGAAGTGAAACTGTTTACGGCTCGCCGCTAGATGCCGCCCAAGCGTGGGTGAATCAGGGCGCAGAGTGGATCCATTTAGTTGACCTTGATGCTGCATTTGGCACCGGAAACAACTCAACCCTCATCGCCCATGTTGTCGAAAGAATCGGTCGAGAAGTCAAGGTTGAACTCTCAGGCGGAATTAGAAGTGATGAGAGCTTGAAAGCGGCACTTGCTACCGGCTGCGCGCGAGTGAATCTGGGAACGGCGGCACTTGAAGATCCCGACTGGACCGAAACGGTGATAGCCGAGTACGGGGATCGAATTGCAGTAGGACTTGATGTGAAAGGGCACACGTTGGCGGCCCGTGGGTGGACAACCGAAGGTGGAGACTTGTGGGAGGCAATTGGCCGGCTCGATGCCGCCGGCTGTACCCGATATGTCGTCACCGATGTTGAAAAAGACGGCATGATGCATGGACCCAATTTTCACTTGTTGAAGCAGGTCACCGAGGCAACCCGGTCTCGAGTAATCGCATCGGGTGGAATCCATAGGTTAGAGGATCTCCACAAACTTGCCGAGATGAAAGGCATTGAAGGTGCGATTGTTGGGAAAGCACTTTACGAGCAGGCCTTCAGTCTTCCTGAAGCACTCGTCGCTGTTGAAGGTCGCTACGACCCCTACCAGTGGGGACCGCCACAGCCGTGACACTCGCTGCCCGAGTAATTGCATGTCTTGACGTTGATGCCGGCCGGGTCGTTAAGGGTGTGAATTTTGTTGACCTCGTTGATGCAGGTGACCCAATCGAGTTGGCATCGATGTATGGGGCGGCCGGAATTGATGAACTTGTGTTTCTTGACATTACTGCGTCAAGTTCAGATCGAGAGACCACACTGGAATTAGTCCGTCGTAGCGCCGACCAAGTTTTCATCCCGGTCACCGTTGGCGGAGGGATCCGCAGCATTGAAGATATTGATGCCCTTTTGCGAGCCGGTGCTGACAAGGTCTCAATTAACACCGCGGCAATTGCTCGTCCGGAACTTTTGCGTGAAGCAGCACAGCGGTTCGGCTCCCAATGCATTGTGCTTTCATTGGATGCGCGTCGAGAATCTGGTCAACCGAGTGGCTTCGGAGTGACCACACACGGAGGCAGAGAATCCGCCGGCCTCGATGCTGTGCAATGGGCGCAGAGTGCGGCTGATTTCGGTGTGGGTGAGATCTTGCTCAACTCAATGGATGCCGACGGCACCAAAGCTGGATTCGATCTAGAACTCATCAAAGCCGTTCGTGGGGCAGTAAACATTCCGATTATCGCAAGTGGAGGTGCAGGCGTTCCCAGCGATTTTGTCGCGGCAATTAATGCGGGCGCGCAAGCCGTGTTGGCTGCAAGCATCTTTCATTTTGGTGAAGTATCCATCGCTCAGGTGAAAAGTGCACTAAAGGCTGATTCCATCCCAGTTCGTGAATCAACTAGGTTGGTGTCATGAACGCGGCCAGGGAGTTCATTGCTCGGATTAAATTCAATGAAGATGGCCTGGTGCCTGTCATTACTCAGGACTCGGTAAGCAAGGAAGTTCTCATGATGGCTTGGATGAATGCCGATGCGGTGCGGTTAACCATTGACACTGGTATCGGAACTTATTTTTCGCGCAGTCGAAATAGGATTTGGGTGAAGGGTGAAGAGTCAGGAAATGGCCAATTAGTGAGAAGCTTGCGAGCTGACTGTGACGGGGATACGCTTCTCATGATTGTTGATCAAAGTGGGCCTGCTTGTCATACGGGTAGCCCGACCTGTTTTTTTGATCAGGGAATTGTTAAGTGAATAAGAAAAATTCAGACACACCCGATCTTGCCAATTTTCAAGAGATGGCCCGTGTCCAAAGAGTCGTGCCAGTTTCTCGAACGCTCCTCGTCGATCACCTCAGTGCTATTGGCCTTTTCCACGCGTTATGCGGGGATCGTGCTGGAACATTTCTACTTGAGTCGGCCGAAGCTGGCGTGCAATGGTCCCGTTATTCATTCATCGGGGTAAACAGCGCCGCGATGCTCTCAGAATCGCAGGGCAAAGCAGTGTGGAACGGCCGCGTTCCTGAAGGTTTACCGGAGAGTGGTTCAGCCCTTGAAGTACTCGAAGCCACCCTCGCCCAATTGCGCACGCAAAAGTCAAAGACTTCAGAGACCGGAGACTTCCCCTTTACCGGAGGGCTTGTTGGGTACATGGCCTATGACATTGTGCGCAATTGGGAAGAAATCGGTGATTCGACAACCGACTCACTAAAAATCCCAAACCTCAGTTTCTTGTTGGCCTCCGACATCGCAGTCGTGGATCACCTTGAAGGTGACGTGACGTTAATTGCAAACGCAATAAATTTTGATAATTCTGCTGAGCGTGTCGAGCAAGCTTATGAAGCGGCTATTGCCCGCCTTGACCAAATGCAGGAATCAATTACGCACATTTTGCCAACCGGAGCCCAGATCACGCCCGCACTCGACACTGAATTGGCTTTACCACCGCGAGTAACAAGCGAGGAAACGTATCTAAAGAACATTGACACGATCAAGGAATACATTCGTGCAGGTGACGCCTTCCAGGTTGTTCTATCCCAGCGATTTAGCGTTCCAACGCAGGCAAGCGCTCTGAGCATTTATCGGATCTTGAGGTCAACCAACCCAAGTCCGTACATGTATCTGGTTCGAGTTCCCGATCCGCTTGATTTTAATCGAGTTGCTTTTGAAATTATCGGTTCATCGCCGGAGGCGTTGGTTACCGTACGTGAACGCAACGCGGTCGTGCATCCGATTGCGGGAACTCGATGGAGAAGCACAGACCCTGAGCGTGATCGGCTTTTGGCGCAGGATTTATTGGAGGACAAGAAGGAACGCGCGGAGCACCTCATGCTGGTTGACCTAGCACGTAATGATCTTGGCCGGGTCTGCACTCCGGGCAGTGTCAATGTCATTGACTTCATGCATGTTGAACGCTATTCGCACGTAATGCACTTAGTGTCGACCGTGACTGGCGAGCTGAATACTAATGAGGATGCGTTCACTGCACTGAGGGCAACTTTTCCTGCAGGCACACTTTCAGGTGCACCCAAGCCGCGCGCCATGCAAATCATTGAGGAAATGGAATCAGAAAGGCGTGGGCTTTACGGTGGTTGCATCGGATACTTTGACTTCGCGGGGAATATGGACATGGCAATTGCCATTCGAACTGCACTTTTGAAAGATGGAATCGCTTATATTCAAGCTGGCGGAGGTATTGTTGCCGATTCAGTTCCCGAGAGTGAAAACAATGAATGCGTGAACAAGGCAATGGCCATTATTCGTGCCGTTGCATTAGCTGAGCAACTTGAACGCTGATCGAAAGTGTGGGTGACATGTCGCTAGGACGGAAATACCTACTCACAATAGCTCTGCAGTCGATCTTGGCCGGGGCCCTGTTGTGGGTTGGGGGGCTTATCTGGGGGTCGATCCAAAGTGACTTGGTTTCACAGGATCTTGTTGGGTCAGAACTTGACTCACTTATCTTTGCTGTATGGGCGGTTTCTTTAGCGGTGGTGATTGGCGTCTTGGCAACCCGAACATGGGGGCGAAGGATATTGGGAACCATGGGTGCCGTCGTTGCTGCGGCAGGCGTTTATTCCTTAATCATCCTCGACAAGGAGGGACTCAATGCGCTTTGGATTTTTGCGATTGTGTTCAGCTTGGGTTTGATGATCACGAATCTGCTCATTGTTTTCACTTCCAAGAATTGGCCGACTTTGAGTGGAAGATATTCGCGCTCGGCGGCACCGGAGCAAGACGCTTGGACGCTACTTGATGCAGGCGTTGATCCAACCATCGAGTCAGATCCCGATAAGCCACGATCACGTGATTAAATACAGCCATGACTGAACAACATGAGGATCATGGTTCCACCCCGGCTGCTTGGACAACGGTTGTGATCGTTGTTTTGGCATTCGTCGTGGGAACGCTGGCGCTGATTCTAGGGAATTGGACCCTCTTTTGGGTTGGAGTCGGGATGGTCGTCCTCGGCGGTGTTGTGGGCAAGGTCATGGCCATGATGGGTCTGGGCAAGAAAACCGTCAACGCGTAAATTCAACTGAACACATGGTGACCACATGAAAGTTCTCGTGGTCGAAGATGAACGGCCGATTTCAGACCTCATCGGTGTCTATCTAAGGCGAGAAGGCTTCGAGGTGCAGGCGTGTTTCGACGGCGAATCTGGTTTAGACGCCGCCCAGGGTGAACATTTTGATGTGATAATTCTCGATGTTGGGCTGCCTAAATTAGATGGAACGCAAATTTGCCGTCAGCTTCGAGCCGCCAATAATTGGACACCGATAGTTTTTTGCACTGCGCGCGACGACGAAGTGGATCGGGTACTGGGTCTTGAACTGGGCGCCGACGACTATGTAACCAAGCCATTTAGTCCCCGGGAACTGGTGGCAAGAGTTAAGGCGATTCTTCGAAGATCCGCCCAGCAAGTGACTGAGGTTCTCGACGAAGAAGGGGTTCAATTAAACCTCAAAACTAGGCGCGCATCGCACAATGGCAAACCTGTAGTCCTAACGGCGACAGAGTTTGACTTGGTGGCCTACCTCATGGCTCGTTCGGGACAAGTGATCGAGCGTGCTGAGTTGCTCGAGAATGTTTGGGGTTACACCGAAGGCCTTGGAACTCGAACAGTTGATGTGCACGTTGCCCAAATCCGGACAAAACTTGGAGCCGATGCACCCATCCGTACCGTTCGCGGAGTCGGGTACGCATGGGAATCACCATCACCTGAATTGGACACATGAAATTCCGTACTTGGAGCATCGTCACGCTCTTGGTCATCCTCACGAGTGCGGTCGCCGCATTTGCAATTGTCGTGGCGGGCCTCGTGTCCTACCCACTTGTTGTATCAAGTTCGCAGGACGTGGGTGCAAGAAATCTTTCACAGTTGGCCAATGTCACAGCTAACGCTATTGATCAGCAAGATTCTGGTTCCGGTGTTGGGCAAGGATTGATAAAGACCTTGCAGCGGGAATCAATCTCGGCCTATTTGATTCCTTTTGGATCACCGAATCTCAACGACCTACCCTTTAATTTTCCACAAATTTACGTTGATCAACTCAACATTGGCCAAAACATCTCGGGAAGAGTGTCTTCAGCAGATGGTGAGTACTTACTTGAGGGTCGGCCGCTGAGTGCTGATGGCTCGGTTATCTTGATTCAACCCATCTCAATTGCTGGAGCCAGTGCCGGTGCGATCATTTGGCGCCTTGCCCTCGCGCTAGTGCTGGGACTAGCCATCGCAATCACTTTAGGGTTTTTCGCTGCGCAACGCTTAGCGAGACCGCTTCGCCGAGCGAGTACGGCAGCCATGTCAATGGCGAGTGGATCACGGGGTGTTGAACTTGCATCCATGGGGCCGAAGGAGGTAAATGAAATCTCAACCTCACTCAATGCCCTTGACTCTGCACTTACTGCCTCCGAGGCTCGCCAGCGTGAATTTCTATTATCGGTTTCCCATGAATTTCGAACCCCGCTCACTGCGGTGAAGGGATACAGCGAAGCCATCTCAGACGGCATTCTCTCCGGAGACGATGCAATAGAAGCGGCGCGTCTGATTTCATCCGAATCCGCGCGCCTTAATCGACTGGTGAGTGATCTCTTGGACTTGGCCAGACTGGGAGCAGTTGATTTTGCTATTTCTGAGGTGAGGATCGATCTACAAGAATTTGCCAGTGAAGTGAGGCAAGTTTGGGGCTATCGCTGCCAGGAGCAACAGGTAAATCTTGAATGCGAAATTCAGGTGAAAGATGGATTTATCGGTGATCCCATCAGGCTTCGGCAAATTGTCGACAATTTGGCAGAAAATGCACTCAGATTGAGCCCTAGCCATAGCACTTTGGCAATTCGAATAGAGCAGTTGGCACACTCCTTGGTCATCGAGGTGCGGGATTCGGGTCCCGGCCTGAGCGCAGAGGACCAATTAGTGGCATTCGAGCCTGGGGCACTTTATGAGCGCTATCGGGGTGTGCGGCCGGTGGGAACCGGAATTGGTTTAGCTCTTGTGGGTCGGCTGGCGTCCGGCATGGGTGGAAGCGCGAGCGTTGGATTGGCACCCGAAGGAGGAGCACGTTTCACCGTTGA
>CAMCYV010000057.1 GCA_945885645.1 Bifidobacterium breve
TTCTCGTAGCGAAGGTACCGTTGGATCGGCTGCCCCACCCGATTGGTGGTTTGGGCCTAGACGTGATGAGATGAGGGCATGGAAAAGCCGGCGCAGGTTTCCGTTCGTGACCTTCGGATTTCGTATGACCTAGGGGTGCTCACCCACGACATGCTGGCACAAAATCCTTTTGATCAATTCGCTGATTGGTTCGCCCAGGCCGCGGATTCAGAAATTCTTGAACCGAATGCAATGGTGGTTTCGACCGTGGGCCTGGATTCCCAAGGCAATGCGCGTCCTGCCTCGAGAACGGTGCTACTCAAAGACTTCTCGGAATTGGGCTTCACCTTCTACACAAATCTTGAGTCGGCCAAGAGCTTGGATATTGCGGTCAACCCGAATGTCACACTACTTTTTCCCTGGTATGAACTGCACAGGCAAGTAATTATTTCTGGTCGGGCGAAGCTTGTTCCAAGGGATTTGGTGGAGGAGTATTTCCATTCCAGGCCACGACAATCGCAGTTAGGGGCCTGGGCCAGCCAGCAATCTGCCCGATTGGAAAACAGAGAAGTGTTAGATGCCCAATACGCCGAATGCGAGTTACGTTTTGCTGAACGTGAAGTAATCCCGGTTCCAGATTTTTGGGGTGGCTGGGAGGTTGTTCCGACTCGGATTGAATTCTGGCAAGGTCGTGAGTCGCGGTTACATGACCGCTTCGTTTTTGAGTTGCATGATGATTTGACCTGGTTTCCAACGAGATTAAGTCCGTGAGTTCCTCAAACATTGTGTAAGTTCCGGTTGTGACAAGAATCTTTGCTGACCTGACACCATTGAAGGTTAGCGCTCCGTATCGTCGCATTTGGTTTGCTCACGGAGCAAGCAATATTGGTCAACAGATGGCGAGCGTCGCGGTTGGCCTGCAAATATGGGAGTTAACAAATTCGTCACTGATGGTGGGGTTAGCAGGGCTGGCACAACTGATTCCCCTCGTTGGCTTTGGGCTCTATGGTGGATCGCTTTCCGACACCTTTGATCGACGTACGGTGGGACTGATAACAGCGATTGGCATGTGGCTGACTTCATTGTTGTTATTGGCCCAAGCCTTCATGGGTTTTGACTCGGTTGGCTTCCTTTATTTGGTCGTGGCAATACAGTCAGCATTTTTTGCGGTTGGAAATCCAGCAAAACAGGCGATTATTCCTCGCATCGTTCCGGAAGAGTTGTTACCGGCAGCAAATGCGCTAGTAATTATTACGTGGAATCTTGGATTCACCCTTGGCCCGTTGATCGGCGGTTTCCTCATTGCGGCGACAGGAGCAGTCACGGCGCCGTACCTATTGGATACTGTGGCTTTTGGCGCAGTGATTTACGCCATGTATCGACTTCCCAAGCTTCCACCCACGCAGTCGGCTGATTCAAGTCGAGGCTGGAAGTCGGTCAAAGAAGGCTTCGAATTTATGCGCGGAAAAATCAATCTACAAATGACTTTCTATCAAGATCTAGTTGCCATGGTGTTCGGCATGCCGCGTGCATTGTTTCCGGCAATTGCCGCACTCTGGTTTGGGGGAACCACCCAAGATATTGCGTTCACACTGGGATTGCTAACCGCGGCTCCCGCACTGGGTGGCTTGATTTCAGGAATCTTCTCCGGACCCTTGGGGAGAATTCGCTGGCAGGGCAGGGCAATTGTGGTTTCTATTATTGTTTGGGGTGCCTCGATCACGGTATTTGGTTTCTCACGGACACTGATAATTTCACTTGTCTTTCTTGCAATCGCGGGTGCCGCTGACAATGTCTCGGCAATTTTCCGAATGACGATCCTGCAGTCCGCGACACCCGATGAATACCGGGGACGATTACAAGGCGTCCATACGGTTGTAGTCGCAGGTGGTCCGCGTCTGGGTGACGTGGAAGCAGGCGTTGTCGCATCCCTCGGCGGCGAGGCTTTTTCGGTCATTACCGGGGGATTGGCGTGTGTGGGGCTTTCGATCGGGTTAGCTGCCAAATTTCGGGGCTTTTTGCGCTATGACGCGGAACACCCGGTTCCCTAGGTCAGTTCGCAAAAACTTTTCGCGTTACATTTATCCGTTCAGACGAGATTTAATGAGTTCATCGACAGTAATCCTTTGATGCTTTGCTTCGGACTTTAACTTTTTGCGAAGTGATTTGGGGATGGTGATACTCATCTCAACCGGCTTGTCTTTACGCGATACTTTTACAGCATCGCTCGCGTTACCAAATCTTGCTGCGTCTTGACCAATTGGTTTTGGTTCAGTATTCCCATCATTAAGAACCGGGTGAATACTTGAATCAACCGACTTGCGCAATACAGGTCTGGGTGTTGAACTGAATTCTGTTTTAGCCATGACTAACCCCACAACCTTTTCTTTGGCGACATAATTGCAATAACTTGGTCAAAAACTGTACCGAGTTCACGACCGGCGGGTGAATCCCATGCATGAATCGGCATTCCAGCGGCCTCGGCTTGGGTGATCGCATTGCGTTCGGGAACTTCAATATCGAGAACTACTGGCCCGAATGTGTCTCGCAACTCGTTAGTGCGATTGCGGTGTTCGGCAACGGTAGGGCGAACACGATTGAGCAGGATGCGGGCAGGATTGAGCATTGGGTTGGACGCCAAACGAATCACGTCAACAGCTTCAACGGCCTGCTCGGCTCCAGCTAAAGCAAAATAGGCGGGCTCGGTAACAACGAGTGCATCGGTTGCCGCGTGCAGGGCGTTGCGGGTCATCTCGCCCAGTGAAGGTGGACAGTCAATCAAGACAAGGTCGTATTGGCGGGGGAGATTACCCAAAGAGATGCGAAGGCGCTGGGAGGAAAGTGGACCTTCAATTGTGTTGCGGTGTTCAAGTGAGCGATCTGCCGCGAGGACTTGGACTCGGTTACCCCAGGCAGAGTCAACGATCGCATCGGCTGCAATTCCTGGGCGTGGATCGGCCAGTACATCATTCATGGTGAACTCGGGATTGGTAACCCCAAGACCCATGGTCGCATTGCCTTGGGGGTCAAGATCAATAACCAGCACTCGTTCACCACGCTGCCAGGCGGCACTTGCCAGCCCCAAAGCGACGGTGGTTTTGCCCACGCCACCCTTCATGGAGAGCACGGCCAGGGTTCGCATGGCCCAACTCTATGAGGTGTGAGCCCTGGGCGTGCAGGCTAGGTACGGCCTTTAATTGATGCAAAGTCGGCCAAGGCCGCCTCACGTTCCGCTTTGTGGTCAACTATTTGCTCTGGGTATCCCTTGTCGTAGCCGCCGAGGGTGTCCCACGGCTCATGAATACTGTCCCCAACGAGGTGGGCTAATTCAGGAACGTATTGACGCACGTAATTGCCATCGGGGTCGAACTTTATTCCCTGACTGATGGGATTAAAGACCCGATAAAAAGGTGAGGCATCTGTTCCGCATCCAGCCGTCCACTGCCATCCGTGGGAGTTACTTGCGATATCACCGTCGCGCAAGTGCTGCATGAAAAATATAGCACCGCGCTGCCACGGAATGTGTAAATCTTTCACCAGAAAACTCGCGACGATCATGCGAACGCGATTGTGCACCCATCCTGTTGTGGTGAGTTGGCGCAT
The DNA here is from genome assembly GCA_945885645.1 of Bifidobacterium breve. Taxonomy (GTDB): domain Bacteria; phylum Actinomycetota; class Actinomycetes; order S36-B12; family S36-B12; genus UBA4592. Next base: position 3,583 of record CAMCYV010000057.1, read on the forward strand.
CCCGGCGTCAACAATGGGGTATCCGGTACGTCCTTGACACCAAGCGTTAAAAAACGTCTCCGCTTCCTCGCCGCTTGCCCACGGCATGATGGAGTCATACCTTGCATCCAGTGAACGTGATGCACTCAAGGGATTATGAAACAGGATGTCGGCGTAAAACTCACGCCAACAAATTTCCTTAATGAACACAATGTCTTCAGGCTGCAATTCAGCGAGGAGTGAACGCGGGTGGATCTCGCCATATTTCAAGTGGTGTGACAGTGCGCTCGTGCCATCAAGGTCGGGGCGGTTACGAGTTTCGTCGTATTGCGCAAGTGCCGCCTTCTTAAATTGTTTCCAACGCTCCCAGGCGGCAGCTTCACCTGCAGGGGGAAGTGGAACGGGACTCGTCACTTGTGGCATCGGCTCAGAGGGTGCCGTGACAAAAGTAGGAAGCGCACCGGTTGCAGGTGCTCGCCAACCATGAGTCGCCCAAGCTTTGTAAAACGGAGTGAATACGCGGTAGGGCGTGTCATCGGATTTAACTACTCGACCCGGGGCTACTGCATATGGTGAACCGGTTCGCACCAATGGAACGTCAAGTTCTTTCTCAACTTTGGTGTCTCGAGCACTGCCGTAGGGACCGAAATCAGCCGCGATGTGAACCGAATCGGCGTTCGCTTCCTTCACCAGTTGCGGAATAACTCTGCTGGGGTCTCCAGTACGAATAACCAAGTTCCCCGCGAGGGATTCATTGAGTGAGGTCAAGCTCGCCAACAGATATGCGCGGCGAGTGTCACTGGATGCATCCCAAAGGACAGGGTCAAAGACAAAGACCGGGAGTACTTCCACCCCCGCGGCGAGCAGGGCTGGGTTATCGCGGATCCGAAGGTCTCGCCGAAACCACATGATCGAACTCACGGCGTCAGCCTAGGGCCCGACCGCCCCGGACGCTTGCTTGATCTTCGCTCAATAAGTGGTGCTCAGGTACGCTAGCCCTTGTGAGTGAACTCATTGATACCACGGAGATGTATCTGAGGACTATTTTTGAGCTGGAAGAGGAGGGAATTCCTCCGATGCGCGCTCGAATTGCGGAGCGTCTTGGACAAAGTGGTCCAACAGTCTCGCAAACCGTTGCCCGGATGGAACGAGACGGCTTATTGCATGTTGATTCCGAACGTCACCTCAAGCTCACCACAGAGGGTCGAGAGCATGCAACCCAGGTCATGCGAAAGCACCGACTGGCTGAATGCATGTTGGTTGACGTTCTCAAAATGCCGTGGGAGGAAGTTCACGCTGAAGCATGTCGTTGGGAACATGTGATGAGCACTGCAGTTGAGATTCGTCTTTTGGAGTTGCTCTCACATCCAACGGTGTCGCCGTTTGGTAACCCGATCCCAGGGCTTGAGGAAATTGACCCGAACTACGCTAAAGCGAGCGATTCAGACTTCGCGGTGATCAGCATCATCGAGGTAGTTGAGCGCGAACCGCGGCAGGTGACTATCCGTCGATTGGCCGAAACAATTCAACATGACGAAATTGTCATGGCTCGTTTGCGCAGAGTGGGAGCTTTGCCAGGCGCTCGAGTTAACGCCTACCGCTCGGATACCGGAGTGTTCATCGGTAGTGCAGGTGAGTACACCGAGGTACCACTCGAAGAAGCAGCACATATTTTTGTTGGTGCTTGATCAGTTAAAAACTGAGCGGAGTGGCATTCCGGACTGCCCTCGCGGTCCTAGCTTGACCCCGAGCATTTGATGCAATTGAATTGTGTTGAGGTCAAAACCCATCCGGGATGCGGCCATATAAAGTCGCCAAACTCGGGCGGTTCCTAAACCAGCTTCTGCGACCGCTTCATCCCAGTGGGCTTCCAAGTTTTCACCCCAATGCTTAAGGGTGAGTGCGTAATGTTCGCGCAGATTCTCTTCATGCCTGATCTCGAATCCGGAATTGTTAAATGCGTTCATGATCACACCGGGAGCAGAAAGCTCTCCATCGGGAAATACGTATAGGTTAATGAACGACTTACGGTAATGCGTGGGTAATTTTTCGTCTGGCCTGGTGATTGTGTGGTTGAGCATGCGACCTTCAGGCTTGAGCTTGTCGTAGAGGAAGCTGAAGTAGGAAGGGTAGTTATCGCGACCGATGTGTTCGGTGAGTCCAATGGAAGAAATTGCATCAAAATCGGTTTCAGAGACGTCACGATAGTCACTGAATCGAATTTGAGCGGAATTTTCTAGGCCAGCTTCTTTGATTGCGCGTTCCCCCCACAGCGCTTGCTGTTCGGAAAGGGTTACCCCTATTGCTGTGACTCCATAGTTTTTCACCGCGTGCAACACCATGCCGCCCCAACCACAGCCGACATCGAGAAGTTTCATTCCTGGCTTGAGTCCCAATTTGCGCGCAACGAGATCGAACTTCTCGTCTTGGGCCTCTTCCAAACTGGCGTCCAGTGAAGGGAACACCGCACAGGTGTAAGCCATGGACGGACCGAGTATCCAACGGTAAAAAGTATTGGAAACGTCATAGTGATGTTGTATTGCCTCCGCATCACGTCGCTTTGAATGGCGAGTTCCCTTGAGCGAGCGTTCCAGAGCGGGTGGCTCGGGGCGCTTGAGGGCAAATGGCGCGAAATTTTTTGCAAGTGCTGCCTTGTCGCCAAGGGTAAGGTGAGTAAGTTTCATCGGGTAAAGGCGCGAAAGAGTTGTGTACGCGTCACCGACGATGTCCAGGTCACCGTTGACATAGGCGCGCGCAAGCCCAAGTTGGCTGGGGGCTGCTGCCAAATACTCGACGGCGCGCGGGGTTTTGACCTCGATAATCGCGTCATTGTCCTGTGGCCCGAAAGTGGAACCGTCGTAAGCGCGAAAACTCACATTACGTTGCGTTCCAGCAACCAAGCTGAATGCGTCGGCTAACTTCACTGTTCCCCCACCACTTTCTCGTAGAGTCCGAGGAATCGACCATCGGGGTCGTATTTCCTTTTTACCTGTTCATAATCTTGGCCCCCATAAATGGACCAAAATTCCCCCTCGTTGTAGAACGCGGTCGAGTATAGAGATTTTCGTCCGCCCATTTTGGTCACTTTGTGCTCAATTACCCGATTTTTTTTCCCGTCCTCGGGCTTCTCCCCGGCGGCAAGTGGCACGGTTGACCAGAAACCTACGTTCACGTACAACTCATCAGGGTCGAATTCATAGAGTGGCCAGCGCGCATTGGGGTCTCGCTGCTGGAGGGGGCAAAGCCAGATGGGTTCAATACCAATTTCCGCGTGAAAGAAATCAAGAAATTCAGGAAGGTGATCAACCGGAATTTCAATATCTTGCACGACCTGCTCACGGGGTGGCCTGCGCCGAAGTGCATCAAGTTTTTCGGCGATCCGGTATTTGCGGTTTATGGCTATCAGTTTCCAGTAGACATCACTTCGAAGCTTTGATTTTGGCCACAGGGTCCGCACGGCAGGAATTTGGGCGCCAAAGGCGCGGGAGCACCAAAACCAGTCCGTGTCCCAGCGCCACAAGTAGTCATTGATGGTTAGGTAGTCGTCACTGAGTGTTTGGATTGATCGGTAGTAAATCGCCATGCCGGTGTAGTCACTCACGTTCCGTCCAACGGGCAGTTCCTCCACCATTGTGCCAATTGTTAAATACTGTTCAGTTGCAGAGAACACCACTCCGTCAAGGAAATCAATCGGGGAGCCATTGAAAACTCTCGAAGCAACAAGATCCTTCAGGGCTACGGTTAACTCCTCTGCGGAGTCAAAACGCAGATGCGATACGTGAACAAATGGTCGCGTGGGTTCAAGTTCAATTTTGAGTCGCAGCGCGTAGCCGAGTGACCCGTAGGAATTGGGAAATGTATAAAACAGATCCCGATTAGGGTCTTGGGGATCACCGCTGACGGTTAATACTTCTCCGGTCCCGGTCAAAATATCCATTTCAAGGATCGACTCATGTGGAGTCCCGCTGCGAAAACTCGCACTCTCAATGCCTAAACCCGTTACCGCACCACCAAGTGTGATCGTGCGAAGTTGTGGAACACACAATGGCATGAGGCCGTAGGGAAGGGTTGCGGCAACCAAGTCCTCGTAGGTGGTCATGCCCCCCACCTCTGCTGTTCGCGCAGCGCTATCCACGTCCAAAACCCGAGCGAATGAAGTCACGTCCAGCCCAGTTACCTTGCTGGCTGAGCGACCGCGAAAGAGATTGCTGGTTGCCTTTGCCAGGCGAATAGGAGTGTTGCTGGGCGCGTGCTCGAGCTGAGCGCGGATGGCTTTTACCGCTGAGTCATATCCCAAACGCCAGGATTGGCGGGAATTCGATTGGTAACTCACCCAATAAATCTAGCGGATTGGGCTTGAGAGTGAGATTGATATGGGTGATAGGTGACAATAGGGGAGTGAAGCGTAATTCTTGGATCCCCTTGGTCGCCGGTGCAGTTGCATTCCTACTCACACTGGGGATCGGGGGTGCAATGGGGACGGACTGGATCGCTCGCAATGTCGAGATGGACCGATTAGTGAGTGCAATTGAAGCCTCTGAGGCAACCATGGGGGTGGTGCAGGACCGGGTTGCGGTGGTTTTCGAAGAATTAGACTCTGCGGACTTGCAAGGTGCACCCACCGATGCCCAGACGAAGACTGCTGTTGAGGAACTCGTGGGCATAGCCGTCGACGGAGCAGATTCAATTGGTGCAGCTGGGCGTGCGA
>CAMCYV010000058.1 GCA_945885645.1 Bifidobacterium breve
AGTGTTGTTATGCATGACCGCATCCCATGCTGCCTCTTTGGCTGGCATCGTTGGTCGTGAAGCAAGTGCCAGAGTTGCTTGGCGCCGACCGGTTGCCGTGTTGTCGGTTTCCAGTTCTGCATCAATTTCTGAATCACCTTGGACTCCATTGCTGACCAGTGTTCGCAGTAGTGACCACCGAAGGTCGGTATCGACTGTGAGTCCGTCCCAAGTGGTTGTGCCGTCAAGGAGTCCGGCAACTGTTTCCAACTGGGCGTTTGTCGTTGCGTTGCCAATAAACACTCGGGTAAATGCAAGTTGATGGTCGCTGCCAGCCTCAGCTTTTGCTGCCAGTTCTTCACACGCTTGGGCCAGGCGAAGGCGGTACTCCTCGCGGTGGTTTGGAGCTGCAAATTGATCAATAGCCGTTGAGAGTTGACGCAAAACACCGCTCGTCACACCAACGTCACTTTCACTTTCAATTCCAGCCAAAACAAGGTCAAGGAATTCGCCGGTGCTTGCTTCCGCATCTCGAGTCATGTCCCAAGCGGCGCTCCAAATAACAGCGCGAGCAAGTGAATCTGAGATGCCACCCAGGTGGGTGGTCGCGGTTTTCCACGATTTTTCATCAAGACGCACTTTGGCAAAAGTCAGATCACCATCGTTGACCAGTAAAAGATCGGGTTGCTTCTTGCCAACAAGTTGGGTTATCGGCGTCTGGGCTCCGGTGACGTCAACAGCAATGAACTCGCGCCTCACCAGTCCAGCATCGGTTAAGTCATAGAGTCCAAGACCAACCCGGTGTGAACGCAATGTTGGTTCAACACCGATTGGTGAGGTGGGTGGTTCCTGTTCGATAACGACTGACATGTAGTTACCTTCGGAATCAACGGTGACGATTGGACGCAGTAGGTTTACTCCACTTGTTTGTAGCCATTCGCGAGTCCAGCCGGAAAGATCGCGGCCACTTGTTGCTTCCAGTTCGGTGAGTAGGTCGCTCAGCTGTGTATTTCCCCAAGCATGCTTGTTGAAATAGACGCCGATCCCGGCCATGAATTCGGGTTCGCCCACCCACGCGACCAACTGGCGAAGTGCGGACGCACCCTTTGCGTAAGTGATTCCATCGAAGTTCACCCGAACCGCATCAAGGTCAACCATGTCGGCTGCAATCGGATGGGTTGAGGGTAACTGATCTTGGCGGTAAGCCCAGGCCTTACGCAAGTTGGCAAATGTTGTCCATGCATCGTTGTAACGGGTTGCATGTACATTCGCGTGATGCGCTGCCCACTCGGCAAATGATTCATTGAGCCAAAGGTCATCCCACCAGGTCATGGTGACCAAGTTGCCAAACCACATGTGTGCTAACTCGTGCAAAATTGTGTTTGCGCGTTGTTCGTAGGCAGCAATGGTGACGCGACTGCGGAAAATTAGGTCTTCTAGGAATGTGACACAGCCAGCATTTTCCATCGCACCCGCATTGAATTCTGGGACAAAGAGCTGGTCATACTTTGCAAAGGGGTAACCGACCTTGAATTGATCTTCGAAGAATGCGAAACCTTGCTTGGTGACTTCGAAGATTTCATCGGAGTCCAGATAATCCGAAAGTGACTGGCGGCAATAAATGCCCAGCGGGTAGGTTCCAAATGGGCCCGCGTATTCGTCGCGGACTTCGAAGTAAGGACCGGCAACAAGAGCTGTGATGTAGGTAGAAATGATGGGAGTGGGTTCAAACTCCCAGGTCTTGGAGCCGTTGTCGTGTTCGGTCACTTGCGCCATAGGTGAATTACTAATCACCTTCCAATTTCCTGGTGCGGTAGCACTCAAAGTGAACGTGGCTTTGAGGTCAGGTTGTTCAAAGCAGGCATACATGCGTCGTGCATCGGCGGACTCGAATTGCGTGTAGAGGTAAGTCTCGTTGTCAACGGGGTCAATGAAGCGATGCAGGCCCTCGCCCGTATTCATGTACTTTCCTTGGGCCACAACAACGAGAGTGTTGCTCGCCTCCAAATTAAGAAGTGAAATTCGCGCGCCGTGGACTACTTCAGAGACCGTGAGCTCAGTTCCATTGAGGGTCACAGATTCAACGGTGGGTGCGATCAGGTCAATCCACGTTTGGGCGCCGGGAGTTGTGCAGGCGAATAGGACCGTCGTGGTAGTCGTGAATGTTGGTCCTGTTGACGTCAAATCAAGTTCAACCTCATAGGAGGTGCTCGAAATCAAGTCTGAGCGCTCACTCGCCTCTGCGCGAGTGATGTTTTCCGAGCGGGAACCTGTTGCTTCAGTGATTGTCATACCGGAATCTTTGCATGTCACACGTTCATTACTCGAACAGGTGGTCCTGCCAACAATCAGGGCGAGTGGGAAGATAAGGGTATGGCTACTAAAGTTGAATTTTGGTTTGATCCACGGTGTCCGTGGGCGTGGATAACTTCCCGTTGGGTACTTGAAGTTAGCGTTCCGCGAGATCTTGACGTGACGTGGAGCGTCATGTCTCTTGCGGTCCTCAATGAAGGTAAGGACATCCCAGCGGAGTACGCCGAGAGGCTGGCGACAGCTTGGAAGCCTGTTCGAGTGTGTATTGCCGCCGAAGTTGAGTTCGGTAAATCTGTTCTCGGTCGGCTATACACCGCTATGGGGACCCGAATTCATGTTCAGGGCCGCAAGGATTACGACACTATAATCGCGGAATCTTTGGCTGAAGTGGAATTACCGGAGGCTCTGGCTGCCGCAGCCGACTCAGAAAACTTTGATGCGCAGTTGAGAGCAAGCCACGCGCGGGGCATTTCTTTGGTCGGCGAAGATGTCGGGACTCCCATCATTGCAATTCCGGGACCTTCCGGTATGCCCGTCGCATTCTTTGGACCGGTGATAACTCCTATGCCCGTCGGTGAAGAAGCATTGAGGCTGTGGGACGGAGCACTGCTTGTTGCGTCTGTCCCGGGCTTCTATGAAATCAAGCGCTCTCGGACGCAGGGACCCTCATTTGACTAATTACCGAAGTGATGGACCCGCTATCTGTATTTTTGATGCAGATTGCGGGATTTGCCAATCCTCGGTTCGCCTTGCGGGCCGCCTGGGCGCCCGCGTCGACTTCGTCGGCTTTCAAACATTTGATTTCGCGAGTGTGGACGAAGACTTCACATTGGAGCGCGCTCAATCTGAGGTTGTATTTCTAGCTCCTTCAGGGAAGATTTTTGGTGGGGCTGCGGCTGTGGCGCAGATTTTGCGAGCCAGTCGCGTCGCTCCATTAGGTGCGATTTTGGATTCACGCCTAGTACTTCCCGCTGCCAACGTTGTTTACTCGTGGGTTGCTCGGAATCGAAGCCGATTGCCACAAGCCTGTGGAGTTAGCCCAGCCATGGAATCTGACAAGGGTGTCAAGGTGAGGAATACTGCGTCCCATGAGTGATCGAGTAGAAAACATCAGCATGCAACCGTGGCGCGGATTCGCTAGCGATAACTACGCGGGAGTACACCCAGAAATCCTTGCGGCACTGACACGGGTTAACTCTGGTCATCAGGTTGCATACGGTGATGATTCGATTACGGCTGAACTTGACGAACGCATGGCCGCTCTTTTTGGCCGACCTGTTGGTGTTTATCCGGTTTTCAACGGAACCGGCGCCAACGTGGTTGCCTTGTCCTCAATCATGAATCCATGGGAGGCAGTTGTGTGCACGAATACTGCGCACATTCACATGGATGAGGGTGGTGCGCCCGAAAAGGTTGCTGGAATCAAACTCTGGACGGTCCCCGGCGTGAATGGAAAACTCACGCCGGATCTGATTCGATCTGCCGCCCACGATTTTGGTTTTGTGCATTACGCCCAACCGGGTGCCATTTCAATTGCTCAATCCACCGAAATGGGAACCGTCTACACGGTCGAGGAAGTCACCGCAATCATCGAGTGCGCGCATGAACTAGGCCTTCGGGTCCACATGGACGGTGCACGCATTGCCAATGCTGCGGTGGCTCTAGGAGTTCCCATTGCTGACTTCACGGTTAATGCCGGCGTGGACATTTTGTCCTTCGGAGGAACGAAAAATGGAATGCTCATGGGTGAAGTGATTGTTGTTTTTAACCCTGACGTTGTTCATGGCGTTGAATACTTTCGAAAAAGCTTTATGCAACTCAATAGCAAAATGCGTTTCGCTTCTGCCCAAATGATTGCTTTGCTCAGCGATGACCTGTGGCTTAAGAGCGCGACCCATGCTAATGACATGGCGCAGAAACTCAAATCAGCCGTCGAGCAAATCCCCGGGATTTCAATTGAAGTTCCAACGGACGCCAACGCAGTTTTTGCGCGGATCCCAGAAGAAGTCGTTGAGCGTTTGCAGAGTAAGTGGCGTTTCTACACGTGGGACAGTCCGACGCTGGTGCGCTGGATGTGCGCGTGGGACACCCAAGAGTCCGACGTCGAGGCGTTCGCGGCAGACATTGCGACAGAGATGGCCGCAAGCTGAATGCTTGACTTAATTGTGAACGCCGGCTAGCCGTGCCTGAAGGTCACGTTATTCACAGACAAGCGCGCGCACTCAACAAACTCTTCACAGATCAAGTAGTTGAGGTAAGTAGCCCGCAAGGGCGGTTTTCTCAATCGGCATCGGTGGTAAATGAAACAAGGTTTGTCAGGTCACAGGCTTATGGCAAGCACCTTTTTATCAATTTTGAACACGCTCACGTCATCCACATTCACCTTGGCCTCTATGGAAAATGGACTTTTCTGAATCACACACCCGAACCGGTTGGATTAATTCGCCTACAAATTTCAACTCCAGAGTCCTGTGCCCAGTTGCGTGGACCAAATGCGTGCACACTCATTTCACCAGCGGAAGCAAAAACATTAAAGTCGAAAATTGGGCCGGATCCCATTCGCAAAGATGACCCGAGCGCTGTGCGAACAAAAGTGTTGGCCAGTAATGCGCCGATCGGAGTTCTACTCATGGACCAAACACTTTTTGCTGGAGTAGGAAACATCTATCGTGCCGAGGCACTTTTTCGCGCCGGAATTAATCCACAGAGTCCAGGGAAGGCACTTACCTCGGAACAGTTTGATGCAATGTGGATTGACCTTGTTGACCTCATGAAAATTGGAGTCAGGCGTGGGCGCATTGACACGGTGCGACCGGAACACTTACCAAAAGCCATGAAGCGTGCCCCGCGCGAAGATCGCCACGGCGGTGAGGTTTATGTGTACCGGCGAACTGGCTTACCGTGTTTTATCTGCTCCCATGAGGTCGCCGAAGCAGACTTACGGGGAAGAAATCTTTTTTGGTGCCCGACCTGTCAAAAATAACGATTCAGTTGGGGATTCGCGGACTGCGAATTCCGGGGTGATCCGCCGGCAGGCTGTTCTTGATTATTCGCCACGACCAGAAAACAACACCAATCACCATGACATAGAAAAGCGGCCGAACTGCTGCAAGGGCCCACAGGTCTTCACCTTGAATCAGTGGCACCTGTACCGCGGCACGCACCACATTGAGCAAAACCCACAGCCATGAAGCTTTTGAGTAGGCCTTGAGCAGATCAGGGTCCATACGCCACCGCATCCCGGTCCCAGAGAGCGGGCCAACGATGACACCGAGAAGTGGCCAGCGAATCAGGATTGAAAAAGCGAATGCGAGAGCTGAGGCAATATTGGCAAGCACGAGTGGCCAAAAATATGCAACCGCGTTACCCGTGTAGTACGCAACGGTGGCGGCAAGCACGACAACGAGTAGGGCACCAACGACTCGGACCGGTTTTTCTCCGCGAGAAATACGCAACCCAGCGAGAACAAGTCCGATTCCCAGGGCTGAAATGACCGCTGCGGTGAGATTGCTGTTCGATGCTAAGTAGACGACGACAAAAACAACCGGCGGCAACATCGACTCGATAGCGCCACGAGGTCCGCCAATTAATGCAGCAAGTGGGTGGCCAGACTCGGATTCGGCGGCACTCGCATTACTCACCCGACCAAATGTAGTGTCAAAGCCGCATTTTGTTTCCGACACGGTGTCAGCCACCTTCAGGGGTTAAGGTTCTAGCGTGAGTCAACCGCGGACCCAATCTTTGGCAGAACAATGGGCCACGGACCTTGCCGGTTGGGCGATCCCGCAGAACATCCTGGACCAAGTGAGTGAGGTCCCTTGGAAGCACTGCGTTGCCATGTTCACCGTTGCCGCAGAAATCCCCGATTCACCCTCACATCAGCGCGCACGTGAAGCGCTGGAGCCTGGTGGAAGTGTCCTTGACATTGGATCCGGTGGCGGCCGTGCCTCAATGGCAATCACCCCACCGGCGGGCACTTTGACGGCGGTGGACCACCAACAAGAAATGCTCGATGAATTCCTTAAGGCGGCGCAGACTCGTGGGGCAATTGCGCACACGTACCTGGGGGACTGGCCCGATGTCGCGTATCTGGTTCCCGAAGCTGATGTAGTCGTGTGCCACCACGTTGCCTACAACGTCTCAGAAATCGTCCCATTCCTCCAAGCCTTGAACGACCACGCACGCAAACGAGTGGTCATGGAAATTCCCATGACCCACCCCATGAGCAATATGAACGCGCTTTGGAAAAAGTTCTGGGACTTAGATCGACCCACCCAACCAACTCCATACCAATTGCAAGACATTTGTTTATCACTAGGCTTTGGAGCGGTTCTGGACATCTGGGAAGACGAAACGTGGGGAGCTCGGGTTGACCTTCCGGAAGCCGAACGAGTCCGTCAGGCGCGAATTCGGTTATGTCTCACCGAGGATCGTGATGCAGAGCTCGCTGCTGCACTACTGTCAGCAAAAGACTCCAAACCTCGATCAATTGCAACTTTATGGTGGGATGTGAAGTAAATGAAACCAACTCAGTACAGGTCAACGCCTTGGCTTTTGCTTTTCTCAGGTGTTATTGGGCTTATTGCCGCGTTCACTTTGACCCAGGACAAAATTGCGATCTTGTCCGACCCCAGTTACATCCCTAGTTGCAATATCAACCCGGTACTTTCGTGTGGTTCAGTAATCATCACTGAGCAGGCATCGGTCTTTGGTTTTCCCAATCCAATCATCGGGTTGATTTGCTTTTCGGTGGTCATCACGCTCGCTGTTCTCTTAATCGCGCGAGTAGTTTTACCGAACTGGGTGTGGTTGGGTCTCAACCTTGGCGCACTGGGTGGGCTGGCGTTCGCCGTATGGTTAATCTTCCAAAGTTTGTATGTAATTGACGCACTTTGCCCATGGTGCATGGTTGCTTGGGTTGGCACAATTTTGATTTTCTGGCTGACTACGGGCGAAAATGCGAAAGCAGGCAGGTTCACTCGAAGTGGAACCCCAGGATTTGTATCAGATATTTTCAGTTCACTGCGTTGGGTGTTTGTAGGTGCGACATTCTTGGTGATTTTAAGTTTGATCTTTATCAACTGGATGGACTTCTGGCTCGGTCGCACCTGATCCGGAGTTGACCGCCGCCCACTGCGGATGGTGTTTCTGTGCCCAACCTTGGGTGACTTCACCTGTTCGCATTCCCATCCGGGCTTGGGTGTCTTTCATCGCCATATAAATATGTCCGGTGAGGGCTACGACTATTACCAGGGTAAGCCAGTCATGAACAAATGTTGCCCCGGTGCGAATATCGTCGGTGAAAAGTGAACTGAAGAACATGACCATTCCGGTTGCGAACATAATCAAAATTGCCCCAAAACTGAAGGCAGCATTGAGTTTTTGTCCGGCGTTAAATTTTCCGTAAACAGGTTCCGGGTTACTCATTTCAGGTGCGATAGACGCGCTATCGGCACGTTTGAGCCAAGCGAAATCATGTGGGTGGAATCGGTTGAGTTCGCGCATGTTCATGCGAAATACAGGGAATGCAATAGCGATGATGAGTGGGATGGGTAGTAAGAAACCGCTAACTGAGTGGATTGTCTTGACTATTCCACGGTTGCCAATGAGAACACTGAAATCGGGTATGTAGAGGGCGGCAGCTGTAGCAATCAGGATAAACATCAAGACGGATATGGAGCGGTGCGCGAAGCGTTCAATCGGGGTAAAACGTTTCACGTTACCGGCTCATCGCTGCGACCATTTGATTGGCCGACCCAGGCGTCAATGTCGTAGCCGCGTTGTTCCCAGTAGCCAGGAATAACCGAGTCAACGACATCAATGTTCGACAACCATTTAAGTGATTTGTAGCCGTACAT